>CAYWMV010000001.1:0-4495 GCA_964459055.1 uncultured Ignavibacteriaceae bacterium
CGACTCATCCGATGAACGAGTTCATCGGATGAGGAAATAGGTATCGGCTTATTATGGTTATGAATTATAAATTTTAAATTCAAGCAAGACACTATTTTACCACTAAGAACAAAGAGAAAAGCACAAGAACACAAAAAAAACAGTTAACTGCGAAGATGCAAAGGACACAAAACAATTAAAAATTAATCTTTTAATTCCTAAATTCTGAGTAAACCGACAAAGAATTTGAGTTGCTACACAGGGGCTTAGTAACAAGAGCAAAGAATTTGTACCATCATAACACATTCAGCACACAGATACCGCAGATTAGACAGATTTACAAGGATTTTTGGCATTCCGGCTCATCCGATGAACGAGTTCATCGGATGAGGAAAGTGATTTTGTTAGTAAAGATGCGTAATGTGTTTTATATTTATTTCGGACGATTTTTTATTCTTAATTTTTAATCGTCACGCTACTTTACGGTACCGCCATACAGCAAGTGACAAAATAACAACGGCGTAAATAATTAAAATGTACAACGTCTGAATAACGTCCTGCAATCCGGAACCTTTCAGCATAATCATTCGCATTGCTTGATTGAAATGTGCAATCGGATTAAAGAACGCAATGACTTTTGCCCATTCAGGCATATATTCCACAGGTGTGAAAATCCCGCCGAGCAGGATAAACAGCACCATTATAAACCACGCTATAAACATTGCCTGCTGCTGTGTATTTGTCACCGTAGAAATCAGCAATCCTATTCCGAGAACAACCAGAAGATATACAGCAGCAAGAAATAAAATCAACAACGGACTACCCAGCAAGGGTATATCATACAGCAGCAATCCGAGTATCATTCCAAAAAATAATTCTGCAATACCGATTAGCCAGAACGGAAAAAGTTTACCAATAATGAACTGATATTTTTTAATCGGCGTAACATTTAACTGTTCAATCGTTCCGATTTCTTTTTCCCTCGCAATATTCATTCCCGTCAAAAAAGTACCTATCATCGTAACTAAAATCACAAGTATCCCCGGCACCATAAAAGTCTTGTAGTTCAGTTCGGGATTATACCAGTTAGAAAACGAGACATTTATCACAGGGGCAGATTTCTGCTCACCGTAATTTACTAAATCTACAATTATATCTCTGTTAAAATTCTGAATTATACCAGTTGCGTAATTATTAATAATTCCCGCAGCCGACATATCCTCCGCATTTATGAGTAACTGGATTTTAGTTTTGCCCGATATCCTGAAATCTTTTTCAAAATTACGGGGAATGTTGAGAATTAATTTAGTCTCGTTTCTTTTAAATCCTTCAAGCGCCTCGTCACTGCTGAAACGGAAATCTCTCGGTATAAAATATCCGTTCTGAGAAAACTTCGAAATCAGTTCTCTCGAATAACTGCTGTTATCGAGATCAACAACCGCGAAGTTTATATTTTTGATTTCAAATGTAGCGGCATTTGCCAGGATTATCAGCTGCAGAAGAGGCATAACAAATATTAACGGCAGCATCGCCTTATTCCTGAAGACTTGTAAAAATTCTTTTTTAAGTATATTAATTATTGTCCGCATAAACTACTCCAGTCTTGTTTTAAATTTCTTTGCACTCAATATAATCAAAAACAATGTCATTCCGATAAGTATCAGCGTTTCTTTCCAGTAATATGAAAAATCATTTCCTTTAATCATAATAGATTTCAGAATTATTACAAACCATTTTGCGGGAATAATATAACTGATTAACTGCAATATGTACGGCATATTTTCAACCGGATAAATATAACCCGATAGCAGTATAGCCGGAAGCATAAGCGCCCCAAGCGATATCATCATCGCATTTTGCTGATTATTGCTCACGGTTGAAATTAATATTCCAAGCATTAATGAAGTGATTACATATAAGACACTCTCGAGGATTAACATCATCAGATTTCCTTCGAACGGCATTTTAAAAACGAACTTTGCAAGAATAAGTATTATTGCGGCATTGGCAAACGCGATTACGACATAAGGAATAACTTTTCCGATTATGATTTGCAACGGCTTCAGGGGTGATGCAAGCAGCACTTCCATCGTTCCGATTTCTTTTTCCCTCGTTATGGAAATGGATGTCATCAGGGCGGAAACGAGCAGCAGGATTACCGCCATCAGTCCGGGCACAAACATATAAACGCTTTTCATCTCCGGATTGAAAATCATTTTCACTTCGGTCGTTATTCCGTTGTTTAATCCGTTAGAAGATTTCATTCCGGAACTGTAATCGGCAATAATCGCACTTGTATAACCGATGAGCATATTGGCAAGATTCGGGTCAGATGCGTCGGCAATTAACTGAACGGACGCCCTTCCCTCCCTGTTTAGTATGTCGCCGAAGTTGTTTTCAAATACGATTACTTCCTTTATTACACCTTTTTTAAATTCTTCCTCTATCTGACTGAACGAATTCAGGTTATCCTGAAGTTTAAAGTATCCCGATGAAATAATTTTATCGCTGATTTCTTTTGTTATATTATCTTTTGACAAATCGAGAAATGCGATACTGGCATCTTTTATTTCAGTTGTGATTGCAAATCCGAAAATCAATATCTGGGCTACAGGCATACCGAACAAAACTACCAGAGTACGGTAATCCCTGAAAATATGGAAAAATTCTTTTTTTACGAATCCTATAAATTTTTTCATATCAGTTTCTTGCAAGTTTTAAGAAGACATCGTTCATTGTATCCGCCTGAAATTGTTTTTTCAGATTTTCCGGTGAGTCCAGTGCTGCAATTTTTCCGTCAACCATCATCGAAATCCTTCCGCAGTATTCCGCTTCATCCATATAATGAGTTGTAACAAAAACCGTCACACCTTCGTCAGCCGCCCGGTAAATCATATTCCAGAACTGCCGTCTTGTGACAGGGTCAACGCCGCCCGTCGGCTCATCGAGAAAAACTATTTTAGGGTCGTGGATAATAGCAATCGAGAATGCGAGTTTCTGCTTCCAGCCCAGCGGGAGTGCCTTCAGAAGTTTATTTTTCATATCACGTATTTCAAGCAGGTCAAGCAAGTATTCGGATTTTGATTTTAATTTTTTTGATTTCAGACCGTATATGCCGCCGTAAAATCTAATGTTTTCAAGTACTGTGAGGTCTTCATACAGCGAAAATCTCTGACTCATATATCCAATGTTTTGCTTAATTTTTTCGGATTGTTTGTAAACATCAAATCCCGCAACTGATGCTTTTCCGGAAGTCGGGGAAAGAAGTCCGCTCAGCATTTTCATTGCGGTAGTTTTGCCTGCACCGTTTGCACCGAGAAACCCGAATATTTCACCTTTATCAACCGAAAATGTAATTTCATTTACGGCTGTAAACTTGCCGAATTTTTTTGTTAATTTTTCTGTCTCAATAATTCCTGTATTCATTTCTTATTTCATTAATGACATAAAAACATCTTCGATTCCGGGTTTGATTTCTTTAATTTCAATTTCACCGGAAGAAACTTTCTCCCGAATTAAATGGTCTTTTATTGTATGAATAATTGCATCCTCTCTTTTGTCGGTGTAGTGTATAAACTCGCCGAATATGTTTACGGAATCAGTGTATTCGTATTTGTTTAAAATTTTATTAAGCATATACATATTATCCGATTTGACGGCAAATAAATTCTTCACGAATTTTTCCGTTATAGTTTTTGGAGTGTCAATTGCCAGCAATGAACCTTTTTGTATGAGTGCAACTCTGTCGCAGAGAATTGCCTCGTCCATATAAGGGGTTGAAACAATAGTAGTTATTCCTTCATCTTTAAGTCTAGAAAGCATTTCCCAGAATTCGCTTCTTGAGACAGGGTCAACTCCTGTTGTGGGCTCGTCCAGAATCAGCAACCCGGGTTTGTGAATTAAGGCACAGCATAATGCGAGTTTCTGTTTCATCCCGCCGGATAAAGCACCGGCACGCCTTTTTTTAAACGGCTCGAGGAATATGTATATGTCTTTTATTAAATTGTAATTTTTTTCTATCGTTGTTCCGAATACCGTTGCAAAGAATTTCAGATTTTCCTCGACGGATAAATCCTGATATAATGAAAATCTTCCCGGCATATAACCGATTTTAGTTCTGATTTTTTTATAGTCTTTTATTACATCCAGTCCCAGTACGGTTGCGATTCCTTTATCCTGCGTAAGTAAAGACGTCAGTATTCTGAACAGCGTGGTTTTGCCTCCGCCGTCCGGTCCGATAAATCCGAATAATTCTCCTTCCTCTATATTAAACGATATTTCTTTTAATGCCTCTGTCTTCCCGTAACTCTTGTACAGGTTTTCAACAGCAACAATATTTTTTTTATTATCCATTTTCATAATTTATTTCACGCAAAGGCACAAAGACCGTAAAGAAAATAATCTCGCAGAGACGCAGAGACCGCAGGGAAAATATTCTCGCAGAGACGCAGAGACCGCAGAGAAAATATTCTCGCAGAGACGCAGAGACCGCAGAGAAAATATTCTCGCAGAGACG
>CAYWMV010000001.1:4595-33008 GCA_964459055.1 uncultured Ignavibacteriaceae bacterium
ACGCAGAGACCGCAGAGAAAATATTCTCGCAGAGACGCAGAGACCGCAGAGAAAAAAAATAATTTGTTCTGTTTTATTCTGTTTAATCCGCCTGTTCTTTGTCTCATTCAAGTGATGTTTTTATTCTTAATTTTTAATTTTTTAATTGAATACGACTTCTCCCGGCATACCGATTTTTATACTGCCGTCGTTTTTAACTTTTACTTTTACAGCGTAAACCAGATTCACTCGCTCTTCCTTTGTCTGAATAATTTTCGGAGTGAATTCCGCTTTCGGGGAAATCCAGCTGACAGTTCCTTCCATTTCTTTGTATCCTTCGGCACCGTCATCAATTAATACTTTTACTTTATTGTCAATTTTTATTTCAGGCAATTGTGCACCGCTTACATAAACCCGCAGTTCCATTTCATCGAGGTTCGCAATCTTATATAACGGCTTACCGAAATTTACAATCTCCGAAGGCTCCGCAAGTTTCATTATTACAGTTCCTTTTATTGGATTTTTTATAATGCATTTTTCTATCTGGTCGTTTATCTGCTTAATCTGGACATCCACATTCCCGAGTTCCTGCTTCGTAACACTGTTCTGCGATAATGAGGAATTCACCTGCCTTTCAAGTACTTCCAGCATTCCGTTGATATCATCCAGTTGTTTCTGCGACGCCGCATTTTCCTTTAACAGATTTTCAATGCGATTTTTTTCTATTGAATATACTCTCATCTGCTCCCTGTAAACATCCGCCTGTGAGGATGATATATTGAATTTACCGCTTATAACTTTCTTCTGTGAACTCAACTGCAATTTCTTTAAATATAACTGGGAAGTATCTACATAGCCGATTACTTCTCCTTCTTCGAGCGTCATTCCCTCCTCCACATTCAACTGATAAAGTTTCCCGTTTGTCTCGGATGAAACAATAACTTCAACCGCTTCGAAGTTTCCGAATGCATCGGATTTTCTTTCCTCTTCTCCGCAGGAAGTCAGCAGGACTGCCGTTAATAAAACTAAAGTGATTTTGCTTAAGTTTTTCATATTGTTAAAATTTATTTTCCTTTTGCCGTTATTAAATTAATTTTTGACTGAAGTAATTGTAACCGGTGAATCTCCTTCATTAATACCGACTGATTGAGATTTGTCAGTTCAGTCAGGTACGGTGTTGCCGTTATAGTTCCGTTATCCAGCTGAGACGATGTCAGTTTCACAATATCTTTTCTTTTTGAAATGATTTCATCGTCTTTAATCAGTATGTCTTCATATTTTTTAATATCGCTGTAATATTTTTCCAGAGAGACTTTCAGATTTTTATCGAAGGTTTCTTTCTGCGTCTCTATTATATTTTGATTGATTTCATAAATTTGTTTATCAATATTTGAAGAGTTCCAGTCAAAAGGACTCCACTGAATGCTCAGTCCTATTAATCCGAATAATTTAAATTTATCATCAAGCATATTCAGCCCCGGCTTTCCGTACCCTCCCTGTCCGAATATATTTACTCTCGGCATATTTTTAATATCCGCAAGTGTACTGTAATTTTTGAAATGGTCTTTCTGCAAATCGAATAATTTGTATTCAGGTCTGTTAATATCCGTATAATTTGATTCCGTGACTTCTGCGTCAGGAATTCGGAAGTAATTATCCGAAGAAATTTCTTTTCCGAGTAATTCCGACAGCATCGAGATTGCTCCTTCTTTGTCCGTTTTAATGCTTATCAACTCCTGTTCTACCTGCAGCAACTGCGCCTCGAGAATATAAATATTTCCCGCAGGTATAAGTCCGTTCCTGATTTTAGATTCGATTTCCTTCATTTTATTTTTTATATCTTCCTGAAGCAAAAGATTGCTTTTGACCTTTTCCTGCAATATCAATATATTGAAATACAAATCATTGATTCTCTGCTTTAATGTAAATAACTCCACCTCAATTTTTTGCTTTTCAACAAGCAACTGACTTCTCTCAACATCCTTTAACGCACTCGTGTTTCCTCCGTCATATATTAACTGATTTACGTCAACTGTCAGTTTGTACATATCTTTTCCTACTTCCGGCACTTTGAAAAACGGGTTTTCTATATCCAGTCTTGTTACATCAGACTGATAAGTTACCTGTCCTTTCAGTATAAATTTCGGAAGATAATTAATCCCGAGGTTGTCAATTTTTTTCTCCGCTATTTCGGAATAAAAAACCGATTGCTTTTTTACGGGATAATTTACATCCGCTATTTCATAACAGGTGTTTAAATCAAGCGTGTCGCCCGTTCCACCCGTAAAAATTAATGTTGCTAATAATAAAATATTCATTGTCCTGAAAATTTATTTTTTAATCGCTTTAATTACAAATTCCGTTACGCTTCTTTTTCTGCTCTCGAGATAATCCATATATTCATTCTCGTGCATATTGAATATTCCGGATATGACAGGTTTAGCCGCAACAGGAAATATACATAAAGATAATATATTCACTATAACCGTTTTTATATCAATATCAATTATTAAACCTTCCGCTTTTGCTTTTTCAATATCCTGAAAAAATTTGAACATTGCTTTCGATTCATCCTCCATTATAATATTCACAAGACGGGAAGGGTCCTGCTGAATTTCGTGCAGGATAAAAATAGGTAAGTACATATTTTGCTTCAGCATCTCAATATAATTTTCTATTAGAATTTTTATCTTTTCAAATAAGGGTAATTCACTTACAAGAATTTTACTGACCTGCGGGAAAATCCTTTCTGCCGCTTCCTGAAAGACAGCACTGAATAATTTTTCCTTACTCCTGTAATAATAATGCAGCATCGCCTTGTTTATTCCTGCATCATCCGCGATTTCCTGCATTCTTGCTCCCGCAAGACCTTTCCTGTGAAATATTTTTCTCGCTGAATCAAGAATTCTTTTTTCAGTGTCTTTATCAGGTTTTATTACTTTTTTATCCATTTAATTAAATTATATAGTTTAACTAACCATTTAGTTAATATAAAAATACAACAATTAATTTATTATGTCAAGGTCTTTTTAAGGATATATAAAAATTATTTGCTATTAATAGTTTATTACTTGGGATTCCTATGCTCTATATATTACAGGTTCAACATATCTTCTATATTTTCAATATAGATTTCTATCTGTTCACGGCATTCATCGCCTGCCCCGGATATCTCTGCCCTTTTGTAAATCCGGCGGGAGCAGCCTCATCCAGTCTTTTCAGGTCTTCTTCACTTAAACTTATATCTGTCGCACCTGAATTCTCTTCAAGATATTTCAGTTTTTTCGTTCCCGGAATCGGAATGATAAAATCTCTTTGAGCCATCACCCACGCAATTGCAAGTTGTGCCGGAGTACAGTTTTTTTCTTTTGCTATTTCATTTATTCTTTCTACGATTTTAAAATTATGCCCGATATTCTCATCCTGAAATCTCGGATGATTTCTTCTGTAATCATCATCGGGAATAATTTCCGAGGGTTTGAATCTGCCCGAGAGAAATCCCCTGCCAATCGGTGAATAGGCAACGAATGTAATTCCGAGTTCTTCACATAAACTCAGATGCTCAATTTCCGGGTCTCTTGTCCATAAAGAATACTCGGTCTGAAGTGCCGATATAGGATGAATTTTATGAGCACGACGAATGGTGTTAACCGCCGCTTCAGAAAGTCCGAGATAACGAACTTTACCTTCTTTTACCAGTTCTGACATTGCACCGACAGTTTCTTCAATCGGAGTAGCAGGGTCAACACGATGCTGGCAATAAAGGTCAATCACATCAACGCCGAGTCTTTTAAGACTTGCTTCGCAGCATTTTTTTACATATTCAGGTTTTCCGTCAACACCGAGAAAACTTCCGTCTTCTCCGCGTACATTCCCGAATTTAGTAGCCAGTAATACTTTGTCGCGTATAGGTTTTATTGCCCTGCCGACAAGTTCCTCATTTCTCCCGACTCCGTACATATCTGCTGTATCGAGAAAATTTATACCGAGTTCCACCGCCCTGTGAATCACTTTAATTGATTCTTCGTCATCCCCTTTCCCGTAAAATTCCGACATTCCCATGCACCCGAGCCCCATAGCGGAAATTTTTAAATCACTGTTACCAAGTTGTTTTAGTTTCATAATTATATTTTTTAACTTTTAAAAAAAATATTAATAAAGATTAATTGTTTCAAGTGAAGTCCCGATTGTCATTCCTGCGAAAGCAGGAATCCGGAAAAAACATTACAACGTGATAGATTCCCGCATACGCGGGAATGACAAAAGGCTTGATTCTTAATACTCACACAACCTCTTTAGTCGTGGGAATTCAAATAATATCTAATGTTCTTAGCCGTTTTAACGGTTTTTTTGTTTCATCAAGAACAACTTAAGTAAATCTACAAAATTTCTAAGATAATTACACAAACAATCTGTATAAATCAGTTCAATCAGTTTCGTCTGTGTGCTAGTCGAAAATCTCATTAAAGAAACTCTTCATTGCTTCCCAGGAACGTTTATCGGCTTTTTGATTATAAGCAGCACCTTTTGAGTTATCGTTACCCGCACCGGGATTGGTAAAACTGTGCACTGCATTACCATAAGATACAAGTTGCCAGTCGACTTTTGCTTCCCGCATTTCTTTTTCAAAAGTTTTCAACTGTTCTTCAGGAACATACGGGTCATCAGCACCGTGAAGCACGAGAACTTTTGCTTTTATATTATTTGCATCAGAAAGATTTGGTGTATCCAGTCCGCCGTGAAAACTTACAACTCCTTTTACATCCGCTCCGCTTCTTGCAAGTTCAAGCACAACAGTACCGCCGAAACAGTAACCGATTGCAGAAATATTTTCAGAATCAACATAAGACTGCTTCCTTATTTCATCAAGTGCAAGATTAATTCTTTTCCTCATCAGTTGCCTGTCGTTCTTATAAACCGATGCCTGCTTTCCTGCTTCTTCGGGCGTTGATGGACGAATGCCCTTTCCGTAAATGTCTGCCGCAAAAGCAAAATAACCCATCTCCGCAAGTTGTTTGCTCCTCTGCAATGTGTAATCGTTTATTCCCGTCCATTCGTGCACGACCAGCACACCGGGACGCTTACCTGCAAACGACTTATCATAAGCGATATACCCTTCGAGGACAACATCACCGTCATTGTAAGTAACATATTCGGTGTGAATCTGTGCCGTTGCGGAAACCGCAAACAGCATAATAAATATTGCAAAAAATAATTTCATATTCTTCATAGTTTTTTTATTTTTTAAAACGAAGCGGATATATAATTAGTTCAAAAAGAGACAAAAATATTATTGTATATAGTAATAAATATAAGGAATTATTATATTGAAATTACAGATAATGATTAAAATAAATATTAACTATTAACAAATTAAAATGGAAACAATAATTCAGTTCGTACAAACGGAAAAAAACACTGCCGCAGAAAATCTTGTGAAAGATAAATTAGAAAACTTGTCGGAAAGATATGACTGGCTGATTCGTGCTGATGTTTTCTTTAAAGAAGAAAAAGGAACATACGGAAAAGGCAAGATATGCGATATCAGACTCAGTTGCCCGGGTCCGAGAATATTTGCATCTTCCAATGAGGAAAGTTTTGAAATTTCGGTAGCGGAAACTATCCGTGACCTGGAAGTACAGTTGAAAAAGCGTAAGGGGGAAATGCACTCTCATAAATAAAATTTTATAACAACAGAAACATATTTTTAAAAAACTGTAATCTGATTTTTAATTTATTTTGCACACTGCGGATTCAGTTTAGTATTTTTTGAATAGGAATAAATAGATATTTTGCCGATATGCTAATTAAACTTTCGTTGTGCGAATAACGCTTGCTTTCCCTTTAATAATTTTATTTTTAGTTTCAGGATGTAAGAAGGACATTCCCAAACCGGAGCTTGGGAATGAGGGTGATACACAGTTTGGGTATGAGAAGGATGCGGAGTCTGGAAATGATAGTACAGTTGAATATGGGGATAAGAGAAATAACTTTTTCAAGATAGGTATACGGGGTTTCGGGATAAAATTTGGAAAGGGAAAACGTGATATTCAAATTATCATACAATCCTTTCTCGGAAATGAAAAGCGGAATTATTACGGAGAAAATCCGCCGTCAAAACTTGATGTAATATGGAAAACATTTATCGGCGGAGGGAAATCAAATATGCCGACGAAAAACGGGGGAACCAATATTCACTACGGTGCAGGATGGACAGGACAACCGCTTTTAATCAAGGAAAAAGGGAAACTATTTTTATTTCAGGGTTCGTATGACCATAACGTGAGAAAAATTGATGCGGAAACAGGTGAAGTAATCTGGAAATTTGATTGCGGTGATGCAGTTAAAGGAACCGGTTCACTCTGGCTGAATACAAAAGCAAAAAATGAAAATGAGAAACTTATTCTGATTCAGGGCAGCAGGCAGGGTGTTAATGTAAGTCTCCGTTCAAAAGATATTTTCAGTCTGAAAGGAATTTCAGGATTTTCGGGAGAGGAACTTTACAGGATTAATATTGAGAATACACCGAGTGTCAGCAGGGATGTTGACGGCTCCGCATTGATATACAATGATACCGCATACATCGGACTTGAAAACGGTGTGTTTCTTATTTTTAATCCCAATCCGGAAAATGCTTCGGAAATAAATAATCATTTCGAACCTGAAGAAATTCACAAACTAAAGTTATATTCTCAATCCGATTTGGCAAAACACGGCGGACAGATTATTACCGAATCATCTCCCTGCAGAATCGGAAGAATGATTTACGTTGCCGCAGGTTCGGGCTGGGTTTTCGGTTATGATATGGATAAAAAGGATATTACCTGGCAGTATTATATCGGCTCGGATTTAAACGGCTCCTGCGTTGTTACGGATGATTCCTGTCTTCTTGTTCCCGTCGAGAAACAACTGATTCCGGGCAACGGCGGAATGCTGAAACTCGACCCGAGCAAAGCACCCGAGGAGGCAACTGTGTGGTATTTCCCGACAGGCAACACAAGTCTGAATTCCTGGTCAGGCGGAATAATAGGAAGTCCGGCAGTGAACAACAATTACAAATCGTCAAACCAAAAACATTTAGCCGCATTTTCGGGAATTGACGGTTATGTATATGTGATTGATTATAAATCCATTGAAGAAAATATCACGGTAAAAGGATTTGATGCAAAATCAAATTTCCAAAAGCCGAAATTGATTTTCAAATATAAAATCGGCAGTTCGATATGCACGCCGATTTTATTTTCAAATAAACTTATCGCTGCGGGATACGGCGGAATTTACCTGTTTGAATTCAATGAGAATTATGAATTTACGTTGCTGGATAAATTCATTAATACATTCGAAGCAACTCCGGTTGTTTATAACGGAAAAGTATTCATCTCTGCTAAAGACGGCTATTTGTATTGCCTCGGAGAAAAAAAAGACTGATTTTTGTTAAAATAATATTAAACTAAAATGAAATTAATGAAAAGATTATCAGTATATTTTGTCGCATTATTTATTTTTATTCCTGCTTTAATTTCCTGCGGGTACACTCATAATCAACCGCAACCGCAGGATACAGTTAAAACAATTGAGCATTCAAAAGTAATTTACGATACAGTCTGGATTTCATCTGTCGGGGATTTGATGTGTCACGGCGGACAACTGGAAGATGCAAGGCAACCGGACGGAGAGTATGATTTTGATCCGGTGTTCAAATTAATCAAACCTTTTATTGAAAATGTTAATCTTGCATTTGCAAATTTTGAAACGGTCATGGCAGGAGGCAAATATACGGGATACCCGACTTTCAACACTCCGGATTCTTATGCATATGCTCTGAAGTTTGCGGGCTTTGACGTTCTGACAACCGCAAATAATCATTGCCTTGACAGAGGTTTTGACGGACTTGTAAAAACCATAAATAAAATTAACAAATTTGAATTTTATCAGACAGGCACTTTCGCTACCGAAGAGGAAAGCAATCAGATTCTTGTTATAAATGAAAAAGATATTCGAATTGCAGTTCTTGCCTACACATACGGCACTAACGGCATTAATCCTCCAGGCGGTAAGGAATGGAGCATAAACCTTATTAATACATCCCGTATGCGTGACGATATCGCTGCGGCAAAAAGTTTCGGTGTGGACAAAATTGTTGTGTGCATTCACTGGGGCGAAGAATATCAGCGGACACCCAATAATAATCAGAAAAAAATTGCAAAGGAACTTTTTGAAGCAGGAGCGGATATAATTTTCGGAAGCCATCCTCACGTAATCCAGCCGATGGAAACTCTTACGGTTAAAGATGACAAGGGAAAAGACAAAAAAGTATTTATTATTTATTCTATGGGTAATTTTGTTTCCAATCAGCGAAAAAGATATACAGACAGCGGTGTTATTATAAAGGTTCAGTTAATAAGAGAACGTATTTCAGGAGAAACTGTAATCGGAAAAATTGAATATATTCCCACTTATGTATCTGTTGCAAACGGATTCAGAATTTTACCGGTGCAGGAAGCAATTAATACAATCGAAAACAAGATAACCGATTCACAATATTATTTCTCCGGGGATTACTCAAGACTGAAGGAAGTGTGGAAAGAAACAACTTCTCATCTCACTAATCCCGATTGCGATATTTATCCTGCGGAGTTGAGAAAAAATTTTTAAATTTGAAACGCAAAGACGCTACGAACGAAAAGTTATAATTAGATAACTGTTGTTTAAAACTCAGTTTTCTGCAGGACTGGTTTTTAATCTGACCAGATAAACCGTAACCCCGAATAAAATAACTATAAGAATAAATCTCAGAATATAATTTTCAACCGCAAAAAGAACAGAAATCAGAATTGATATCCACAGTAATACAATAAGGATTACTTTTGTTTTCATAGACATTCCCCTTCCTTCGCGGTAATTTTTTAACTGCTGACCGAAAAGTTTATTTTCGTGCAGCCATATGTAAAATCTCTCCGAACTCCTTGCAAAAAAATATGCTGCCATCAAAAAAAATACGGTAGAGGGAAGAACCGGAAGAAATATTCCCAATGTGCCAATTCCAACCATAATAAAACCGATTAAAATATATAATCCTCTTTTTAATTTATTTTTTGATATGTCTAACTTCGATTCTTCCATTTGTATTCAAAACAACAATATGTGTATGAAAATTTCAAAAAAATGTTTAAGAAATCAGTCTATTGCGTAAATTATTTAAAAACTATTTCAAATATCCGTCATTTTTCAGTAGAGACAAGACATACCTTGTCTCTGCAATATACAAAAAAACCCCGACGAACCGGGGTTTTAATATATAATTGATATATTACCTAAAATCAGGTAATATATTTTCCGCGTTTCGTGTAATGAGTGTGAAGCAGTTTATGTGATAGGTGACTGCACGGATGTCCGAGATATTTTTCGTATATCATTGTAATATATGGATTTTCGTGTGATTTTCTTATTTCCAGTGATTCGTCTTCCGCATAAATTGCCTGTGCTCTTTTCTTTCTGATTTCTTCATTTGTAGGAATCGGCTGACCGCCGCCGCCAAGACATCCGCCCGGACAAGCCATAAATTCTATAAAGTGACATTCGCTGAATTTTCCGCCTGCTTTAATATCGTCCATAATTTTCTTTGCATTTGCAGTACCGTGCGCAACCGCAACTTTCAGCGTGGCGCCTTTCAGCCAGTCCCAATCCGGAACTATGCTTTTAATTAAATCAGGTACAGGTCCGACTTTATCGCCGACAGGAATTTCAACGTATCTTATACCTTCGAATCCCCTTACGGGTATTATATTTGATTTTTCGAAAATATCTTCAGTCTTATTTCCGGTTACAAATTCAACCACGGTTCTAAGTGCGGCTTCCATAACACCGCCGGTAGCACCGAATATCAATCCGGCACCCGAGGCATCTCCGAACGGACTGTCGAAATGACTCTTCGGCATTTCGGGCAGAAATATTCCCGCTTCCTTAATCATCTTTGCCAATTCTCTTGTTGTCAATCCATAATCTACATCCCTGAATCCCGATGAATCCATCTCCGGTCTGTTGCATTCAAATTTCTTTGCAGAGCAGGGCATAACTGCTACGGAAACGACATTTGCAGGGTCAACACCTATTTGCTGTGCATAAAATGTCTTTATCAGTGCACCAAACATCTGTTGCGGCGATTTTGCGGATGAAAGATTGTCGAGGTATTCGGGATAGAAATGCTCGATGTATTTTACCCATCCCGGTGAACAGGATGTAAACTGGGGTAATTTAACCGATGTATCTTTTTTAACAAGTGCATTGTATAATCTAATCAAAAGTTCTGTTCCTTCTTCCATAATCGTAAGGTCTGCAGAAAAATTAGTATCAAACACGGCATCAAATCCGATTCTCTTCAATGCTGTATTCAACTGCAAGGTCATTGAATGCCCCGCTTCCAGACCGAATTCTTCACCGATTGCCGCTCTTGGCGACGGAGCAGTCTGAATTACGACGTGCTTGGACGGGTCATCTATTGCAGCCCAGATTTCATCCGACGGGTCATTAGCGTGAAGTGCTGCCGTAGGACAGCGGTTTATGCACTGCCCGCAGTTTATGCATACTACATCAGCGAGAGGTTTTTCGAGAAATGTTCCGATGTGAGTCTTGTCGCCTCTGTCAATTGCTTCCAGTACGCCAACCTCCTGTAAATCAATACAGGTCCTGACGCACCTTTTGCATAATATGCACTTGCTCATATCCCTTATTACCGAATATGATGATTTGTCTGTTTCGTATTTTGGCTTTGTTACGTGACCGAATGTATATCCGTCAACTCCGTATTCCTGCGCCAGCGACTGGAGTTCGCAGTTACCGTTTCTTATGCAGGAATAGCATTCACCGTAATGCTCGCTTAGCAATAAATCCAGTATATGTCTTCTTGCTTTTCTTACGTTTGAAGTTGAGGTTTTTACTTTTATCGGTGACGTTATCGGAAATGCACACGCCGCCTGAAGTGTCCTCATTCCTTCTACTTCAACTACGCATATCCTGCAGACGCCTGCAATGCATAAATCTTCGTGATGGCATAATGTAGGAATGTGTATCTGGTTCTGTTTGCAGGCTTCGAGTATCGTCATTCCGAATGGAACGGATATTTTCTTTTCGTTAATCTCAACAGAAACCGTTCCGCCGATTGTTCCGGGTGCGGAAGGCGTCTCGACTTTATGTGTTTGCTGACTTACCGGTGCCCTTGATGTGTCTTTTATGCTCATTTTTTCACTCCGTTTCCGTTTTTGTTAAATATTTCGTCATTGAAATTCTCTAATATGGATATAAATGAATTCGGACTTGATTGTCCCAGTCCGCATTTCGATGCAATCTGCATTGTAACTCCGAGTTCTTTCAGTTTTTTTATGTAATCGAATGTATATTCATTTCTCTCTATCATCTCAACTCCTTCAAGCAGTTTTTCATTTCCGATTCTGCAGGGAGTACACTGCCCGCAGGATTCCTCAACGAAAAATTCCATAAAGTTCTTCAAAACGTGAAGCATATCTCTGCTCTTGTTAAATATCATTATTGAACCGCCCGTCGCTGCATCTTCATACGCAATTTTTCTGTCAAATTGTGATGCGTTCAGACATACGCCTGATGCACCACCGACCTGCACTGCTTTCGTATCTTCGGCTTCCACTAATTTCAGTAATTCTTTGATTGTAGTTCCCCAGGGCAACTCGTATACTCCGGGTTTTTTACAGTCGCCCGAAACCGAGAATAATTTGGAGCCGCTGGATTTGTCCGTTCCGTGCGTTGCGTACCATTCTCCGCCTTTCATTATTATGTGCGGTACGGATGCAAGTGTTTCTACATTGTTTACGGATGTAGGTCTGTTATTGTAACCCGTGTTTACAGGATACGGAGGTCTGTTTCTTGATTCGCCTCTGTGTCCTTCCAGGGATTCTATTAACGCTGTTTCCTCGCCGCAAACGTATGCACCCGCTCCGAGTCTGATTTCTATGTCGAAATTAAAATCCTTTCCGAGGATTTTCTCGCCAAGCAGATTGTCTTTTCTCATTTGCTCAAGATAATCCTCAAGATTTTTCAGCATGTATTCATATTCGCCTCTTAAATATACAATTCCCTTTTTCGCTCCTATTACGTAACCTCCGATAACCATTCCGTCGAATACCAGTTCGGGATATTCCGTTAATAATACTCTGTCTTTAAATGTACCGGGCTCGCCTTCGTCTGCGTTGCATACAAGAAATTTTTCATCTCCCGAAGCGGCTGCCGTCAGCATCCATTTTGTTGCCGTCGGAAATCCTGCTCCGCCCCGTCCTTTTAATTTTGAACTTCTGACCTCGAAAAGTATATCATCCCGTCCAAGACTCAGAGCCTTCTTAATTCCGTCTCCGCGCGTGTATCCGGAAAATAATACCGGTCCTTTCCGCTTTGTTTTTACTATTTCCATTTTTTCTCCTGTTTAAAAAATCTGTGCACCGTTCTAAATATATATTTAGAATGCTCAGAATATTTTACCTGATATTTTGAATTGTTTATGTTCGTATAGGACTCAATTAATACAAAATTATATTAATAAAATTAGCCAAATTTAATGCCTTCTTCAATGGAAATTTCTATGACAAACTTAGTAAATAAGTTTGTAAAGTTTATAAAGTGTTAAAGTGATAAAGTTAAGGTTGTGTTTACATAAAAAACATTCAATATAAATCAAATTATCAACTTAAGTTTAAATTACTGATTTTCTGTAATTTATTCAATAATCTCTCGAAATTATCCAGAGGCAGCATATTGCTGCCGTCGCTCAGTGCTTTCGCCGGATTGGGGTGTGTTTCAATGAAGAATCCGTCAACACCTACAGCCGCAGCGGCTTTGGATAAAGGTTCAATAAACTCCGGATTTCCTCCGCTGACTCCCTTTTCCTTTGAGGGCATCTGGACAGAATGCGTTGCATCGAAAATAACAGGATATCCCAATCCTTTCATTATTACAAGATTTCTGAAATCCACCACAAGATTATTATATCCGAAAAATGTACCTCTTTCTGTAAGCATAACTTTTTTATTCCCTGCCGCTTCGGCTTTCTCTGCCTGATACTTCATATCATAAGCCGATACGAACTGACCTTTTTTTATATTAATTATTCTTCCCGTTTCTGCCGCCGCTTCAATTAATTCCGTCTGCCTGCAGAGAAATGCGGGTATCTGAAGTATGTCGGCTACTTCCGCCGCTATGCCTGCTTCAATTTCGGAATGTACATCGGTTATTATGGGAACTCCGAACTCTTTCTTAGCATCTGCAAGAATCTGCAGGGCTTTATCTATCCCGATTCCGCGGAATGAATTCCCCGAGGTTCTGTTTGCCTTGTTGTAGGAGGACTTGAATACAAACGGAAGTTTATATTTACCAGTGATTTTTTTAAGTGTTTCACAGGTTTTGAAAATCACCTGACGGCTTTCTACAACGCAGGGACCCGCTATTATTAAAGTTTTTCTTAAATTTTTAAAACCAAACTCTTTTTGAAAATATTCCGGTAACATTATTCTTTTATTTATTTGTTAATATATTGATTTAATTTTTTTTTCAGTTCACTTTTTGTGTATTTGCTTTTTTCATACATCCCTTTCTGCTCGCGTTGTCTTAATGCTTCATACAAACATACTGCTGCCGATACCGATACATTGAGAGACTGAACCATACCTTTCATCGGAATCAGAAAATTCCCGTCTGATAATCTGACCGCTTCATCCGATAATCCTCTGTGTTCATTGCCGAATACGAGTGCAACCCGTTTAGTCAAATCCAGTTCGTATAAAGAATAATTTTTCCTTACCTCACTCATTTGCGTAGTATAGATTTTGTATTTTTCTTTTTTTAGTTTTCCATAACATTCTTCGATTGATTTATATTTTTCCTGTTCCACCCATTTCTTTGCACTTGCAGATGAAATCCTGCTGATTTTCGGAAAAGACTCCTGATTATATACAAGATATATTTTGTCTATTCCGACAGAATCAGCCGTTCTCAGTATTGCACTGACATTATGAGCATCGTGTATGTTTTCCAGTACAACCGTCAGGTATTTCTGCCTTTGCCCGACTATTTTTATGAATCTGTTTAACCTTTTTTCTGTCAACTTTGTTTATAATATTGTATGACAAAGTTAAACATTAAAATATTTTAAATATATGAAAAAGATTGTTTTATTTATATTATTTATGATATTCGTGCAGTGTTCACTGTTTTCTATGGATTCGGTTAAAGTAAAAAAATCCGAACCGAAGGAACTTAGAAACAACTGGAATATCGGCTTAACGGTAACAGAAAACGGATTCGGATTAAGTGCAGGTTTGTTTAAAAACCTCGATGAAATTTATGATTTTTATGCTATGCTGTCTATAGGCGGTTTAACAGATAAAAGAGAATTTGAGGAATATGACTGGTATGGAAATTTGATTGTCCGTGATAAAGAAAAAAGAGTATTTCTTTTACCATTAAATATTGGAATTCAGAGGTATATGTTCAAAGAAGACCTTGAGGGAGGATTCTTTCCTTATATTACTGCAGGAATTACGCCGGCTCTTGTTCTGACTAATCCTTATGACAAATCCTATTTTACTGCATTTAAATATTTTCAGGCGGCTTTTGCTGTCGGAGGATTTGCAGGTATAGGTATGGAATTTGTTCAGGGACAAAACATTGCTCTCGGGCTCGGTGCCAGATATATGTACCTTACATCCATAGGGAAAGATATTAACAGTTTAAGAGGAAAAACTATTTCCAATCTCGGAGGATTACAACTGAATTTCTTTGTCAACTTTCTGAAATAATCCCATTACTTAAAAAGTAATCAATTGATTCAGGTTAATATGTAATTAACAGACGTAATTTTATTACCGTCACCCGGCAAGCATTTTTTCAAACTCCTCTTCAGAGATAATTTTCACTCCGAGCGACTTTGCCTTTTCGAGTTTACTGCCGGCGTCTTCCCCCGCCAGAATATAATCAGTCTTCTTGCTAACTGATGAAGATACCCTGCCTCCGTATTTCTCTATCAGTTCTGATGCCTGTGTCCGGGTATATTTCTCCAGTGTTCCTGTCAGTACAAAGGTTTTATTTTTGAATTCTTCTTTTTCTTCGTTCACGGCATCAGTATCTGCCCGGAATTTTAAACCCGCCTTGCGGAGTTTATCCGTTAACTCCCTGCTTTTTTTGTCTTTGAAAAATTCAGTAATACTGTACGCAATTTTTGGTCCGATTTCATGTACACTGCTGATTTCCTCCGCCGATGCGGCTGATAATTTGTCAATACCGGTAAAATTTTTAGCAATTATCCTGGCAGTGCGCTCTCCTATATGACGGATACCGAGTGCAAATAAAACTTTCTCAAAAGGTTTTTCTTTTGATGATTCTATTGATTGCAGAAGATTATCAATACTCTTTTCTCCGAATCGCTCAAGTTCAGTTAATTCCTTTCTGTGTTTCCTGAGTTCATATATATCTGCTATATTCTTCAGATATCCTTCACGCAAAAAAATCTCAATAATGCTTTCGCCAAGCCCCTGTATATCCATCGCATCTCTTCCCGTGAAATGTATTATTCTTCCCTGTATTTGTGCGGGACAAAAATAATTTGTGCAGTAAATATTCGCCTCGCCCTCCGGTCTTTCAAGTCCCGAACCGCAGACGGGACACTTATCAGGCAACGGAAACTCTTTTGAATCTGAATTTCTTTTTTCGAAAATTATCTCAACAACTTTCGGTATTACATCACCTCCTTTCTCAATAACCGCATAATCCCCCGCCCGTATATCTTTCCTCCGTATTTCATCGAAATTGTGCAGTGTTGCTCTTGATATCGTTGAACCCGCAAGAAATACAGGCTCGAGTTCGGCAACAGGTGTTATCGTTCCTGTTCTTCCTACCTGAAGTGTTATACTGTTAATCTTAGTGATTTTTTGTTTTGCTTTGAATTTGTAAGCAATTGCCCATTTCGGTGACTTTGAGGTATAACCGATAATTTTCTGCTGCTGTAATGAATCAACTTTCACTACAATACCGTCTATCTCATAAGGCAGTGAGTCTCTGATTTCTTCTGTTTCGTCACAGAATTTTTTTACTTCTTCTATGTTTCTTGCTTTCTTGTAATATTTGTTTACAGGAAATTTCAGTTGTTCAAGTAACCGTAAATTATCAGAATGGGATTTTAATCTGATGTCGTCCGACCTCAGATAGTAAACAAATAAATTTAACGGTCTTAATGCAACTTCCCTTGAATCTTTTAATTTTAATGTTCCCGCAGCTGTATTTCTCGGATTTGCAAATGTCTTTTCGCCTTTCAGTTCCTGCTCTTCGTTAATATGTTCGAAGTCTTCCTTTTTAATAAATACTTCCCCTCTGACTTCAAAATTACTGAAATCGGTTGATTTTACCGAAAGCGGTATTGATTTTATTGTCCTGAGATTTTTCGTGACATCGTCCCCTGTGACTCCGTCCCCTCTTGTTGCACCGGTTACAAGTATTCCGTTTTCATATATCAATGAAATTGCAATTCCGTCATATTTTAATTCACACACGTATTCGTAATCATCGTCACCGAGAATTGATTTAATCCTTTTGTCAAAATCCAGAAGTTCGTCAAAATTATATGAATTTGATAATGACAGCATCGGGACTTTGTGCGTAATAGTCCTGAATTTGTTAATCGGTTCTCCGGATACTCTTTGAGTGGGAGAATCTGCCGTCCGTAATGAGGGATTTTGTTTCTCTAATAATTCAAGTTCCTTCATCATCATATCATACTCGTAGTCTTCAATATCAGGCTGTGCAAGTACGTAATACCTGTAATCTGCGTCTTTGATTTTTTCTTTTAATTCATTTATCCTTGAATCGGCAGACGAATTAACCGCCGGCGGAATATTTCCGGAATTAAAAGAAAAAAGCCCGGCTGAATCTTCTGTCTTAATTCCGCCGGACTTCTTTTTACCTGGATTAGTTTTTTTTGCCAATTAAAAAATCAGTCTTTAATGTTAACTTTGTTGTCTTCCCAGCTTATTTTTGCGTTTCTTGTATCCCTTAATCTGAACCTTACATTCTTATCGTTTAATGTTACTTTGAATGCATTTGAATTCAGTGTCCTTAAATAAAAATATTCCTTCGCTTTCCATTCACGCTCCTGACCTTTTTTCAGTTCAACCATTTCCGTTTCTTTCGTTATGTTGTTGTCCGTCGAAACTATTATTCTGCCGTCTTCCCTTGCAACTACTTTCAGCGTTATTTTATCCTTTGATTCCGCTTCTTCTTTTTCTTTGGCGGTTTTTAATGAATCTATTGTTGATTTTGGAACACTTTCGTCGCCTTCCTCCTGAGGTGACTGGCGTACAAGTTCAACGTTGTCTTCCGAGTCGAAAAATATTGTTTTCGCAAAATAAAAAATCCCGAATCCGATTAGTAAAATTAAAATGAATATTCCTGCATATTTGAAATATGTAAGATTATCATTGAATGATTTGGAGAAGTTCGGTCTCTTGTCTGACGGAGGTTCCATGAAACTTTCTTTTTCGACCTGAATCTTTTTTGGTCCCGAATATAATTGCTTTTCTTCGGGTGTCTCATATACATCCTCAAGAATTTTCTCTTCCTCCTTGATTACAGGCTCGGGTTCAGGTGCTACCCGCGGTTTTTCTTCAAATAAATCTTCGCTTTTTTCAACGGGAACTTTTTCTTCCTTTATTACCGGTTTTGGTTTCGATACACTCTTCTTTGATGTATATCTGCCCGTTCTTGCCGATTCGAAATCCTTTATTGTCTGTTCGGGATTAAGATTAACGCACTTGGCGTATTGCTTTATAAATGCTCTTATGTATGGTAAAGGCTGAAAGTTGAAATCACCGCTTTCGATTTTTTCGAATATTGTGTGGTGCAGCCGGGTTTCACTCGCCATATCCATTAATGTGATTCCCGCCTTCTCTCTCGCCGCTTTTAAGTCATCTGCGAATTTTTCTAACATTGCTTATATATTTTTTACTAAATTTATGATAAATTATCCATTTTTTAAAGGTTATTATTCATTTACTTGTCGATTTTTACGGATTGTTAAATCCCGCTCTTTTCTGTGATTTTCACGTTTTTTAATAAAATTCAGGTGATTTTAGATTTTTATCTCAATCTTCCGCTTGTTGTTTTATTTAAATCGATAAGATCAGATAAATTTACGCCGGGGTTTTCTTTTACCGAGCTGTTCTATTATTCGAAGCAGGCTGTGTTATTTTTTAATTCTCGTTTTTTTTATTGCTGATATTTTCATAATATTGTTTTATTTTTGTAAATTCTTTACAATTATGCCACCAAATGATTTCAGCGCAGGAGTCTTGAAAGAAGCAGGTCAGATAACAGTTAATGAAAAGCATTTGAAATCATTAAAGGTTATCGAAGGGGTAACGATTGACGATGCCAACTCAAAAGACCTTGATGACGGATTTCAGCTCGAAACCGGATCCGACGGATGGATTCTGTATGTTTCAATTGCAGATGCTGCTTCTTATATTGAAAAAGATTCCGATATTTTTGAATCCGCAAAAAATACGGTTTTTACAAGGTATGTTCCCGGAAGAAAAGTCCCGATGCTGCCTCCCGAACTCTCTGAAAATAAACTCAGCCTTCTCGGAAATAAACTACGCCCGGCACTGACATTTAAAATCACTATTTCGTCCGATGCAGATGTTCTTGAATTCGATATTATAAAAACGGCTTTTAAAAACAGAAGGCAGTTGTCTTATCAGTTGACTGACGAAATACTCGCAAGGGAAAAACCCGACAAGGAATTCGGACATCTTGCTGAATGTTACCATCTTGCCAATTTATTGCTGGAAAAAAGAAGAGACAGAGGTGCCCTCGTTATTTATGATTTCATTAAAGGTATGTATACGAATGAAGAAGGTCAGATTATTATAACGAAGAACCAAAGACTGCACATGGCAAATATTATTGTGCAGGAATTTATGATACTGGTTAATTCCGCCGCCGCCGAATTCTTTATTGAAAAAAATAAACAACTTATATTAAGAAACCACACCGCGAAAAGTACTACTCCGCCGAGAGATGAAATCTACAGTCAGTATATACTTGCAAAAAGTAATCCGAATTCCGTAGATGCACTTAAAAAACGCATTGACCTTTGGTTCGAGAAAGCTGAATACAGCACTAAATTAAGAGGACATTACGGACTGAACCTGCCTGCATATACACATGTTACTTCGCCGCTGAGAAGATTTCCCGACCTTGTAAATCAGTACATTATTCTTTCATATATTTCGGGTAAAAGAACTCCTTTTTCCAAGGATAATCTCAGCAAACTCTCATT
The DNA here is from genome assembly GCA_964459055.1 of uncultured Ignavibacteriaceae bacterium. Lineage (GTDB taxonomy): Bacteria > Bacteroidota > Ignavibacteria > Tepidaquicellales > Tepidaquicellaceae > Tepidaquicella. The sequence continues at coordinate 23,923 of CAYWMV010000001.1, forward strand.
GAGAATAAACAGAAATCTCAGGAATGTACAAAACTCTAAAGCAAAATTTTTTAAGGAAAAAGCGGTAAAGGAATTGCTTGATGTAGCCGACAGTAAACCGCCTGATGTTCTTGATTTAATTGATAACAGAAAATTCAAAATTATACTTTATCAGGCGTGTTCGAATAACAGTATCAGTGAGAAACTTGCTCAGGAAATAGAAAAAAGAATTCTTAACGGTAATGTGGGTGCCGAACATCTCGTTTGTCTCTTATTCGACCTTAATAAGGATAATGTTTATTATGAAAAGTTTTTTAATCTCTGTTTTGATTTTCTGAAAAAACATTCCGGAATCGGCAGCAGCCTGCTGAACATTGCAACACAGAAAAGGTATATCCCCGAAATTAAAAGGCAAAGCCGGTTCTCAAACGGCGGATATGCGGAAATTATTACTACAACACGGAACGAAGTAACATATTCCAGTCCCGAAACCGAAACGATGAATTCGAAAAAAGAAGCCTTTAATTATGAATCGGTGAATTTTTTGTATAATTATTTTAATAACAGGCTCATCCCTGTAAAGGGAATTAATTTCCCCGGTAAATCAAAGAATCTGATAAAGACTAATCCGGAAAAATCAAAAAAAGGCAAATCAAAAAACTTTCCCGGCGAAAATATACAGTGGACAAATTTTGCGGGAAGACTTTATGAATTCTGTATGAAGAATAAGATATTCTCACTTCCGGAATTTTCTTTTAAACAGAAAGGACCTTCTAACAATTCGGTTTTTGACTGCACCTGTGTCGTAAAATGTGATGATGTTGTTTTTGAAACTAATTCATCCTCGCGGAAAAAAATTACTGCGAAGCATATTGCTTCAAAAGAAATGAATGAAAAACTCGCACAGTATTTAAAAAGTATTGAAATTTTCCAAAAAAAACCTGAAGGAACTGTTTTCATAAAGGAAAAATCCGAAATACCTTTTAATGGCGAGAACTATGTAGGGATTCTTGAATATCTGTCCTGTGTTTATAAAAATGTTTTCAAAACCGACTTTGAATTTGCCGAAGAAAATCTGCAGGACGGAAAATTCAGCCATAAATGCAGTTGTACGGTGAGCGTTCAGGATAAAATATTTACTGCTTCTTCCGTGAAAAATTCTAAAAAAGATGCCAAGCATTCAGCATCCGAAGAAATCATAAACACTCTTAAGGAAAATTCCGTTCTTGTGAAGAATGAAAACGGACAGTACGAAATTACCGGGGTGAAGGAAATTGAGGAACCGCGTAATAATTATTCCGGATTACTTTCTAAAACAGTGCTCAACTTCGAAATGCTTTCGGAACCGGAGTATGAATTTTCCGTAACAGGAGTATCCAATAAACCGGATATCACATACAGATGTAAACTCAAGGCGGGAGATGATGAATTTGTAACCGAATTTACCTCTTCAAAAAAATCCGCCGCAAAACAAAAAGCCGCTTACCTGATGATGCTTAAATTGCTCGATTTGTATGCAGAGGAAATTACGGATAACACAATACCCGGTAAATCCGAGACTCCGGTTTATTCCGATATTATTAACACTCTCGGAAACAAAAATATTGAATTCAGGTACCGGCTCTTTAAATGGATTAAATCGAAAAATTCCCTCTTTTCTTCTTTGACTGAATTATCATACAACAGCATAAAAATCTCAATTCTGACCGCAGAATCGAAATTGGAAAAAGCGGTAATCAAATCAGAGAAATTAATATCAGAGTTGCTGAAAAAATTTAACTCCAAGCCCGAAAAATAAGTATCGTTGTTCATACCTGATACGGATTTATTTCCCTGACTAAAATCGAATTAATTGAATGTACTTATCGCCTTAAACGGTTTAAATGCTTTTCAGAACATTGCTTTTTCTTTCAGTCCTTTTATTATTGAATATTCAATAAATTAAGCATATTTTTTATGATATGGATTTTGATTTTATAAAGAAGAATTTTGCTGACCTTAAGTCTAATATAAATTCTGTATGCAGGAAATGCGGAAGAGATGAAAATGAAATTAAAATTGTTGCCGTAAGCAAAACATTCTCTGCTGAACATGTTCTTGAACTTTTTTCTGCGGGACATACGGAATTCGGGGAAAATAAGGTTCAGGAACTTGTCGCTAAAAGAGATGAACTTAAAAGCAAGGAAATAAACTGGCATCTCGTTGGACATCTGCAGACGAATAAGGTAAAATATATTATTGATTTTGTAAAATTGATTCATTCCGTTGACAGTCTTAAACTTGCTCTTGAAATTGATAAATATGCTAAAAAAAATCAAAAAGTTATTGATGTTCTCGTTCAGGTTAATACAAGTTCTGAAAATCAGAAATCGGGAACAGAACCGGAAGATGCGGCGAAGTTGTGCAGGGATATTTCTGCTCTCGAAAATATTAAACTTAGAGGTCTTATGACAATCGGTATGTTCACGAATGACGAAAATATTATCAGAGAAAATTTCAGAATTCTTAAAAACATTTATGATAATCAAACTCCTCTTTACAGGGATTTTAACATTTTATCAATGGGAATGACTTCAGATTATATTATTGCAATTGAAGAGGGTTCAAATATGATTAGAATCGGGACTGCTTTGTTCGGAAGCAGAAATTATAATTGAATTAAAAATTAAATATAAAAATATGAACTTAATACCAAAAGACATCAAAAAACGTGATTTTAAGAAATCACTCAGGGGATATGAAGTAGATGAAGTGGATGCTTTTCTTGAAACAGTAAGTTCTCACTATGAAAAACTCCTCGTTGACAATAAGAACCTGACCGAGAAGGTTAAGTCGCTGATGGCTGATATCGATATCTATAAGGAAAACGAATCTAATCTTCAGCGAGCCATTATTAAGGCTCAGGATATAGCCGAAGAAGTTATTCAGAATGCAAAAAAACGTTCTGAAATTATTATCAAGGAAGCAGAACTCGATGCAAGAAAAGTCCGGCAGGACATTGAAGATGAAATTTTAAATAAGAAACAGGAACTTGAGGGAATAAAATTAAGGAATGATAAAATCATTGAAGACCTGCGGGTGTATCTGAATGATAAAATCAGCGAACTCGATGAATTCCTTCGAAGCAAGAAAATTTTTATGATGGAACTTTCAAAACTCGAACATCACGATATCGAACACTCCGGCGAAGAAAAACCGGATGCAAATGAAGAGCAGAAGGAACAAAAAAATATTAAGAAAGTGTATATCAACAACAACGAAAGTTACGAAGATCAGAAGAAGTCATTCGACGATACATTTGAAGTTAAGTAAGATTTATGCAGAATCAAATCAGAGAAGCCTCTGAATATATTAAGAAAAAGTGCGGAAACAATTATAAGACAGGAATAATTCTCGGTACGGGACTCGGGGGCATAGTAAAAGATATCAAACTCGATTTATCGATGGACTATTCCGAAATCCCTTATTTCCCCGTCTCAACTGTTGAATCGCATACAGGTAAACTGTTATTCGGAACTCTTGAAGGAGTTAAACTTGTGGCTATGCAGGGCAGGTTTCATTTTTATGAAGGATATTCACACAGAAGAATTACTTTCCCGCTGCATATTCTCAAAAATCTCGGGGTTGAATACCTGATTGTATCCAATGCCTGTGGCTGTGTTAATCCGCAGTTTAAAAAAACTGACCTGATGATTATTACTTCTCATATTAATCTGCATTATACCTCGCCGCTAATCGGGTTTAATTCCGGCAATTCCGGTGCTTCCGGGAAATTTTATTCGGATGAACTGATAGACCTCGCCGAAGAAACTGCTTACAGAATTGGAATTGATATAAGAAAAGGAGTTTATGCATCGGTTCAGGGTCCGAACCTCGAAACAAAATCTGAATACAGATTTATCAGGAGAACAAATGCCGATGTCGTCGGTATGTCCACGATACCTGAAATTATTGTTGCTCACGAACTCGGAATCAAATCACTCGGTATTTCTATTGTAACGGATGAAGGATTTCCCGATACGGTTAAGGTGGCAAAACTTGAAGACATACTTGAAGCGGCTTCCGTTGCCGAACCAAAACTTACAAGATTAATTACGGAAATTGTAAAAGAAATTAAAAGTAATTTTAAAAATAATTAATAAAAATGACCGGACAAAAGAAAAATGTTTTGCTTTCAAAAGAATATCTCGAAAAGTACATTCCCGATAATTTCAAACCGCAGATTGCCCTGTTAACCAATCATAATTACAATCTGCCCGCTTTTATAAAAATTGTCAGAAAAATTAATTTAAATGATATTCCTCCTGAACCGGAAGTTTCGGATGGTTATAAAAGATATTTTGTACTCGCAAAATGCGGTTCTAAAGACATCCTGATTATTAATGGCCGTTATCATTTTTACGAAGGCACCGCAATGAGACAACTTGGACATTACATCTATCTTCTGAAAATGCTTGGAATAAAGAAAATTATTTCTGTTGACGAGGTCGCGAATCTTAATCCGAGATTTGCTCCGGGCGAAATTGCACTTGTTTATGACCAGATTAACCTTATGGGTGATAATCCGTTAATAGGAAAAAATGAAGAATCTTTCGGAATAAGGTTTCCTGATATGAGCGATGCATATTCTTCTGAACTTTTCAGTAAAATGTTCACAGTACTGCAGGATTTGAAAATTAAAATTAATGAATCGGTTTATCTCGGTCTTATAGGTCCGGAATCTGAAACTGAAGCAGAAGCGAGGTTTTACAGGGATATCGGTGCGGATGTCGCAGGCTATTCACTGGTTCCGGAAAATATCACTGCCGTGCACGCCCGAATTAAATATGCCGGTATTGGTTTGATTACGCGGGATATTATTGCCGATAAAATGGCTGAGGATAATTCAACCGGAAAAGAAAAACAGTTGCTGAAATCAAAATTTTTTAAATCGGCAAAAATTAAATCTGATTTGATTTTAAATAAACTTCTGTCTTCAAATCCTTAATTATTAAGAATTTTATAACAGGAACTATAAAATTTAAAAGTTAGTTTAAGTTAAATAAAATAATATACTTATATATAATATGAAAAAAATATCTATTGTAATTGCTGTTGTATTTTTTATCACCGCCGGTTTTGTTTACGGACAGGAGATTTCCGACCCGATTACTTTGAAAAAACTTGAATGTGATTCCGTCATTATTGAAGCAACTTCTGTTATAGACGCTGACGATGCAATTTCGGATTATATGCGGGACAGGTTTGCAATTTTATCTGATGAATGGCTGGGAACTATTACCGCTACAGGCAGGGTTAACATGCTGCCGCCGCAGGATAGTCTCTCTGTATCTGTTGATATTGGAAACGTTACTTACAGAGTACCGAAAAGTTTTCTTGTGGATACGGCTAAAATATTATGGGAACTTAACATCCCCGAATTCCGCTCTTACTTATATCAGCTTCACAATCAGGATACAATTTTCATTGATTTGTGGAATAATGTTGTCGGTACTGCAAAAGATAAAACTTATGAAGGACATTTCGAAGGTTACAGAATCAGAAACTGGCCCTCCTGGAAAGACCCTGATAAACCGCAAAGTCAGCCGACTCCGCCCGGACCGAAAAACCCGCTTGGCTTATTCGTTGTGCATTATGACAGAAACTCTCTGAGATATTTCCACGGTACAAACAAGAACCATCTTATTTATTCCAAAATGAGAAATTTATCGCACGGGTGCGTTAGGAATGACAACGATAATATTATGAAAATGAAAGAGTTTATTATAAAACGGGTCGTGAAAGCCGATGACCTTGAATACTGGCTCAAAAGCAAAAAGTCAATGTCCTATGATCTGAAAGAAAGTGATATCTTTCCTGTAAGAGTTGTGTATAAAACTTTTTCGGTGTTCAGAGACGGAAACGGACCCTACATTGAGTTATATAAGGATATTTACGGATATAGCAGGTCTGCGGGATTCGGTAAATCAAACAAATCAGATCTGATTTTCCTGACCAATACTGAAAATATACTCGCTGAATACAGAAAAAATGTCCGCGATAATATTATACCGGAGGAAAAATTAACTAAGATTATCGAATATGTAATTAATAACGGTGATGAATATGAAAGGTATTATATAAAAGATATAGAACCTTTGGTGGAATAGTTTAAAAACTTTCGTCTCGCCATTTTCTGATTTTCCATTTGTCGCCGGCTGTTGCACGGGTTAAGTTCATATCCACAAATCCGTTGAGCCGTATTACATCATTCGGATTGAATGTTATCGCAAGGTTGAAACTTCTTCTTATATTTACATTTAATGAATCACCGAATTCGGTTATTATGTTGTTCCATACAACCTCCAGTTTCTGTGCGTTCTGAAATAAACCGTTTGTTGTTCTTATGTCGGTAGGTTTGTCCCAAGATACATCGTACCCCAGCACGTAATCCCTGTATGTAAATACAAAATCGTCTGTAAGTAATCCGCTGTAAACGGAAGTGTCCTTAAATGTGTAGGAATATTTGAAATTCTTGAATAATCCGTCTATTGTTTTCTGGTCAGTGATAATTTCCGTGGGCGTGGACGAATCTAATCTCGGTGAAAATAAATTGTCGCAAGACTGCAGAAACAGTAAAAAAACCGCTCCCGCTATGAATAAATAATATTTACCGAATCCTTTCATCATTTGTAAGATACAAATGTATTAATTTAAATTAAATAATAAAATCAGAACATTTTAGTTGGTTGTGATAACCGGGATTAATTATTATAGCCCCCGCAAACTGATTTTAATGTCTGTAACCGGTGAATTTAATTTTAATATTTTTATCTTAAATTTATCAGTTGCTGAAATTTGCTTTCAGGACACTCCAGGTCGTATCCGAATCATTTCTTTTAAAATCTGTCCAGTTGTGTATAGACCATAAATTACGCGTATCCGACGCCATTATGAATCTGAATTTACCCTGAAATACTCTCGGTACGTTTTGTTTTGTATGTTCAAAACGAATTACGTAATCGGCATCAAATACCGCTGTATCCGAAGCAGGGGAAAATGTTATATTGGATAGCAGTAAATTGGATATTGACTGCGTGGGTGTCAGTGAAGCCAGACTCGTGTAATAATATCTTTCGTTATTTAATGACCAGAACCTGAAAACCGGATACTGGGATTGTGATGCGACATCTGCTGTGTAGAGAAATCTTCTCGTCGAAAAATTAGAATCAACAAAGCAGGAGATGTAATTGTTAATGTTTCTTTCTATTATTGCCGATTGTATATTCGTAATTACTATGTCGGGAGACGTCGGAGGAACGAAATTCGAACGCGGGTCAAGCGGCGCCTCCACATCTCTGAGTCCGCATCCCGAAATTATTACAAATAAAAGAATTAATATTTTACTGTTTTTCCGCAAATATAATTATTCTGCCTGATTTATCTTTGATATATTTATTTCCGCAGTAATCTCCGAATACTTTACATATTTTAAATCCGTGAAATTCAAACTGCTTCCTGAATTCTTCAAATGAATATAACTTGATTCTCTCGAAAAAATCCGGTTTATTTTTTATTTTATCAATGTAAATATATTTTACTACATAATCCGACGTAATCTGTCTTTGTTGTATTATTGTTTTTCCGCCGATTTTGTTTTTGGATTCGGATATAATGTTCTTTTTTAAATAAGTGGCGTTGAGAAAATCAAAAACGAATAAACCCTTTTTCTTAAGTGAAGAACGGATGTTGTCGAATACTACAAAATTCTCTATATCGTTGTCAAAATACCCGAAACTTGAAAATATATTGACCGCCGCATCAAATGAATTCTTGTAACTGAATGTCCTCATATCTTCAATTTCAAACCGGACTTTCAATTCCCTCTCGCACTCCCTTTTCAATGCAGACCTCGCCCTTTCTATGAGTATCTCCGATATGTCTATTCCAAGTACATTATACCCTCTCCTTCCGAATTCTATTGAATGCCTTCCCTGTCCGCAGCACACGTCGAGAACTTTTTTTCCTGCGGTAAGATTCGTGTTACGCTGAATCAGATTGATGAACATTCTTGCATCCTGCTCATCCCTGTCTTTGTAAACATCAAGGTAAAGTTTGTTTGAGAACCATTTTTCGAACCACTCTTTCATCTCTTTGGTTTTTAATTATAATGAAATTCTTCCTTCAATGGCTTTCGCAAGTGTTATTTCATCTGCAAGTTCAAGGTCTGAACCGACAGGCAATCCTCTCGCAATTCTCGATATTTTAATATCAAGCGGTTTCAGAAGTTTTTGCAGATATAATATTGTTGTTTCTCCTTCTACAGTCGGGTTCAGTGCCAGTATCAGTTCGTCTATATGGTCGAATTTGTTTTCGTCAAACCTGTTTAGCAGTTCCCGTATCTTTATGTCTTCGGGTCCGATACCGTCAAGAGGTGAAATCCTCCCGTGAAGAACGTGATAAAGTCCGCCGTATTCGTTTGTTTTTTCTATTGCATATACATCCTGCGGGTCTTCCACAACACATACCAGATTTCGGTTCCTTTTTTGTGATAAACAGATTTTACATATGTCGTCTTCTGTTATGTTACAGCATATACTGCAGAATTTAATTTTTTCTTTTACGTCTGTAAGAGATTTGGATAATTTCTCAACTTTCTCTTTCGGTTGTTTTATAATAAACATCGCAAGTCTTCTTGCAGTCTTTCTTCCTATCTGCGGCAATGAAGACAATTCCTCGATCAGAGAATCCAGTGATTCGGATATATTAATCATAATTAAAAGCCCGGTAAATTTAATCCCGGAATGTTCGGCAGCATTCCTCCGGTTGCTTTTCCCATTTCATCGTTTGCAAGTTTCTGCGATGCATCGTATGCCTTGTTAATCGCCGCTATCAGTAAATCTTCCAGCATCTCGGGGTCTTCGGGATTGATTATTTCTTTCTCTATTTCAATTCTTATTATCTGGCTCTTGCCGTTCATCGTTACTTTTATCATACCTCCGCCTGATTCTTCCGTTATTGTCATGTTCTCAAGTTCCGCCTGTACCTGCTCCATTTTCTCCTGCATCTTCTTTACCTGTTTCAGCATTCCCTGCATTTGATTGGGTTTCATTTATTTATTTCTCCTT
>CAYWMV010000001.1:33108-50520 GCA_964459055.1 uncultured Ignavibacteriaceae bacterium
TACCTGTTTCAGCATTCCCTGCATTTGATTGGGTTTCATTTATTTATTTCTCCTTCTTATGTAAATTTAATAAAATTCTCTTTCGTTTTAAAATTAAGTTAAAAAAAATTGTCTTTTTCCAAAATTCATATCATCCAACCTACTTTATAATTTCTACTTAGTACTTAATATTTGCTACGGCTACTGCTACTGCCACTGCTACTGTCTATATATTAAATAATTTGTTCCATTTCTCGAATAATTCCGCCTCTGCTATTACATCGCGGATGCAATAGTCGGCTATAACCTGATATTCTTTTTTATTAAAGAGTTCGCCTACCATGTCGCCGGTAATCCCTTTTTCTTTAGGACTTATGATTCCAAGTTGCCTGCAGTAAAAATCTAATGAGTACTTTCTTCTCGCTCCGGTAGGTGAATGTCTATAAAATGTTAATTCTTTCAGTAAATCTATGTGATTATCCTTGAATGTAAAATCCGAACCTTTCATTAAATTAAATGTCGGCTTTATTCCGAGCAGAAAAGACCTTAACATTAAAAACGGACAGTCAAATTCTCTGCCGTTGAAAGTTACAAGCAGATTGTAATTTCCTTTTGACATTATATCCCAGAATTTTTCGAGCAATCCTTTTTCGTCATAGCATTCGTATTTAAAGTTTTCGCCGGACGAAATAATTTCTGTTCCGGATTCGGCATTTACAAGGGCTATCCCGGAATTTCTGTAATAATCGAGTATTCCTATCGCAACTACCTGTGAAGTAAAAGGTGAAAACACCAAAGATTCAATTGTCGCTTTTTGTTTTTCGGCATCCCCTTCTGCATATTTAAGAAGATATTTTTTGGTCTCCTCGTCGTAATATGTATCAAAGTCATATGGGGCGCATTCTATATCAAATACTATTATCTTTCTGTTTGTTATATCAAGCATAATTATAATTCAGTTAAATTTTCAGGATTAATACATATCGGCTCTTCGCAATAGAACGGCTCGCCGAATTCAACGCCTATTTTAAATCCGTAAAATCTTGCTCTCGATTCTACATCTTTTAAAAACAGTTTGCTGCTTATGTATGTATCCGGCTGCTTCGTCTTTGGATTGTAAAACTGTGATTTGTAAGCCTTAATTGACCGTATTTTAATCTTATATACATCGGATATGTCAACGATAAAACTTATCGGTAAATCGTATGCGTGCCGGAAATAAAACACCTTTGAAGGACGGTATGGTGCATATCCTTCTGTCTGTATTTTATTCAGTCCGGAATAATAAGCCGATTCTCTGATTAAGTTGCTTGCATTTATGTGGTCGGGATGTCTGTCATTCGGATACGGTGCAAAAATAACAGAAGGCCTGTATTTCCTTATTAACCTGATTAGTTTATTTCTGCTTTTTTGATTGTTCTGTATATCACCATCGGAAAATCCGAGATTTTCCCTTGTTTTTATACCGAGTATTTTTGATGCTGAATCTGTTTCCTTTTTCCTTGTCGTCAAATCACCTCTCGTACTTAATTCGCCCATAGTTAAGTCTATTATTCCCGCCTTTTTTCCTGCTCTTATCATCTTTAACAGCGTACCTGACGATGTAATTTCTATATCATCGGGATGAGCTCCTATAAACAATGCATCAAGTTTGCTTATCTTATTCATACTTCAATATACAAAATCCCTTTTTTTTAATAAACTGAATAAATTTATGTTATAACCTTTTTGATTCCAATATTTAAATTTCTTCACCGAGAATAGGATTGCATTGAAATTTACATTTAAGGTTGCGAAATTGCCGTATGCCTGAAATTAAAAATCTGATAATAGTCGCCTGTCATTCAATTTACAAAGGTAAAAAATATGAAGATATTTATTCCGATGACAGTTGGTATTTGAAAGATTTTCAGAAAGATGAACCAAGATTTTATGCAGAACATATTTATACAGGGATTAAGTTTGCAGAAAAAGACCCTTTTTCGGTTCTGATTTTTTCCGGGGGATATACAAATCCGTCCGCTCCTGACAGAAGTGAAGCAATGAGTTATCTGGAAATCGCAGAATATCAGGAATGGCCCGATAAATGCAGCAACAGGGTTTTTCTTGAAGAATATGCGAGAGATTCATTTGAAAATTTATTGTTTGGTCTCTGTAAATTTTATGAACTTGCAGGAAGATTGCCGGAAAAAACAACAATGGTTTCATGGAAATTTAAAAAATCCAGATTTAGGTTCCACTGGGATACTCTTAGTATAAATAATTTCAAATTTGAATACTGCGGTGTGAATAATCCCGATGACCTGACCGCCGCTTTGGAGGGCGAGAAAAAGGCAATCTCGGAATATAAAATCAGTCCCTACGGTATTAAAGGTAACCTCAGAAGAAAAAAGCAGATGAGAAATCCTTTCAACAGAAAATTCAGTTATGATTGTCCAATTTTTTCATATACACTTAACTTATTAAAAAGCGTATGACAGAATCAAAATCATTTGTTCCATTTGTACCGGCAGAAAGTAATATGAAAGAGTTTACTTTCAGAGCAGTATTTCTCGGAGCATTAATGGCTATGTTAATGGGAGCAGCGAATGCATACCTCGGATTAAAAGCGGGCATGACAATTGCCGCTACATACACAACCGCAATAATTGCGATGGCGGTTTTAAAAAGTTTAAAAGGTACACTTCTTGAAGAAAATACCGCAAGAACGGTCGGCTCAATAGGAGGCAATATTGCAGCAGGAGCGGTATTTGTACTGCCTGCTTTTTTCATTACGAAAGTATGGCTGCCTTTTTTCACACTGGAGCATTATATTATTTCCACTATTATTCTTGTATTTGCGGGTTATCTGGGAATAATGTTTGCTTCAATACTAAGAAGAGTTCTGATTGAAGACAAAGAACTTCCCTTTCCGGAATCCATTGCTGCGGCAGAGATTCATAAATCGGGTCAGCGGGGTGCGAAAGGTTCAGGCATGCTGATTTCAGGAATTGCAGTCGGCGTGATTTTCACTGTACTTGAAAAGTTTAAATTCCTTGCAGAAAAATGGCAGAGTATAGTCGAAATCGGAAAAGGTCATTTACTTCTAAAATCACCGGGTATGGCTCCGGCATATTTTGGCGTCGGATATATTATCGGTCCTAAACTCGGCGCGATTAATTTCAGCGGAGGAGTTCTTGCATGGGGACTGCTTGCTCCCGCTATTGCTTATTTTATTAATTTCAATAACCCTGAATATGCCGGAATTAACTGGACAGATGCAATTAACTCCGCATGGCGATTGTACGTAAGAAATATTGCAATCGGCGGAATGCTCGTCGGGACATTTTATACGCTGTATAAAATGAGAAACAGTTTATTCGAAGGAATAAGAAGGTCATTTGAAAACCTTAGAAAATCAGCACTGGGTGAACATATTACGATAAGAACAGATAAAGATTTAAACATCAAAACGGTAATGATTGTTATAGGAATAATTGCCGTGATTATGGTGGGAATTTTCTATTATTTCTCTTCCGGAATTTTAGTTTCCATAGTGGCAATGATCGTTATGATATTAATCGGTTTTATGTTCGCGGCTGTTTCAGGCTATCTTGTGGGAATTATCGGTGTCAGTAATAATCCTACGAGCGGATTAACTATCTCAGTTCTAATTATTGCCGCATTAATAATGATTTCAATGGGTCTCGGCGGAAACGCTGCTATTCTTGCGGTGCTTGGCGTTGCCGCATTTACCTGCACAGCCGTTTCCGTTGCGGGTGAAATGATGCAGGATTTAAAAGCGGGACATATACTCGGCGGAACGCCGTGGCGTATGCAGTTCGGCGATATGTTCGGAGTTACGACTTCAGCAATAGTAATGTTTCTTGTTCTCGCCCTGCTACATATAGGTGATGTTAAAGAACTTACTTCCGATGAAATATTAAAACTCGAGGCAGATAACAAAACCTCGGTTGAGTATAAAGGCGATGATACAAGATTCATAAATAAAACTTTCGCTCTTGATGAAATCAAAAAAATGCATCCTGAAGAGCAAAATGAGGTTCTGGGAACGGATGCAGGATTCGGAGGAAAAAATCTGGCGGCACCTCAGGCAAGTCTGATGGCTACCATGGCGAACGGAATAATCGGAGGGAAAGTGGAATTTATAATGATTATCATAGGAATATTTATGGGCTTCGCTCTGATTTTAATGCAGGTGAAAAGTCCTATGCTGATTGCGGTGGGAATGTATCTTCCGCTGGAAACATCATTCGCAATATTTATCGGCGGGCTTTTCAAAGGAGTTTATGAGCTTATTGTTAAAAAGAAAAATGCTGACGATGCTTTTCAGATGACGATGAGTAACAACGGTGTACTGCTGGCATCGGGACTGATTGCCGGTGAAGCATTGACCGGAGTACTTTTTGCGGGATTTGCTTTTGCGGATTTGAAAATTGCTCATATCTTTGAAAACCCGAGTTATCTGATAAGTGTACTCGCCATTATAATAATAGGTTTAATTTTAATTTACGGTCCTTTCAAAAATTCAAATAAAAAATAATTATATGGAAAAGAAAATCGAACTTTCAAACGCATCGCATAAAGCCCTTAAGGAATATATGGGCTTGAAACCCGATGAAACTTTACTGATTGTAACAGATGAGGTTTTAAGGGATATCGGTGTCGCATTATTAATCGAGGGACAGAAACTCTGTAAAGAAGCCTTTCTGGTGGAAATGAAATCACGGGAAATTAACGGACAGGAACCTCCTCCGCAGGTAGCAGAGTTAATGAAAAATGTTGATGTCGTTCTGTGCCCTACATCAAAATCTCTTACCCATACTGCTTCCAGAAGAGAGGCAGCCGCAAAAGGCGTTCGTGTCGGAACAATGCCGGGAATTGGCATTAATACAATGCTGAGATGCCTTAATGCCGATGCCGATAAAATCATTAAACTTACAAAAGATGTTGCGGAAAAACTCAGAAAGGCATCCGTTGTAAAAGTCGTTACTGAAAAAGGTACCAACATTACAATGCCTATGAAAGACAGGAATGTACTCGAAAGCACAGGCGTCTTAAGAGAAAAAGGCAACTGGGGAAATCTTCCTTCGGGTGAAGTTTACCTTGCCCCATGGGAAGATAAATCGAACGGTAAAATCGTAATTGACGGCTCAATGGCAGGTATCGGAATGCTCACCGAACCAATTGTTGTTGAGGTTATTAACGGATATGCCGAAAAAATCGAAGGCGGAAAAGAAGCAAAAAAATTAACAGAGTTACTGGATAAATCAGGAAGAGAAGCAAGAGCAGTAGCGGAATTCGGGTTCGGGACGAATTACAAGGCGGAACTCTGCGGTGAAATTCTCGAAGACGAAAAAGTGTTCGGAACGATTCATATCGCATTCGGAAATAATATCTCTATGGGCGGAAAAATATCCGTCAGCAGCCACCTCGACGGACTCGTAAAAGAACCTGACGTTTACTTCGATGATGAACTGATTATGAAAAAAGGCAAACTGACTTTCTGATAGTATATTATATTTTTACGTGATACTTCAGTAAATTTTTAAGAATAATGGATTAAGAAATATATCATTGTTATTTGGTAATTTATTTTTTATGTAATTAATAACCCGGGAAATCCTGAACCGAGCTGTTCTTTCACTTTGAAAATCAGTGATAACCGGTGTCATTCTGCGTGTTTCGTGAATCGGATACGCAATAATTGTTCCTGCCGGTCGAGGAGAATTCCACAGGATTCCGTTATTCGGAGTTTTCTGCATTCTGATGAAATTTCCTGTTTTAATCATATATAGGAAACTTAAGGAAAAATTGAAATTCTTCTGCGGAATAACTTTATAAATCCTGACAAAATAAATTAAAAGTAATTGATTTTTATATTTAAATAATTCATTTTGATATGTTATAAACATAATTTTATATGAGAATAAAATCAATATTTGTTTTAGTATTATTAGTAACTCTTTCCTCCCTGTTCTTCACGGCAGATAAACTTCAATATGTTTCACCGGAAAACTCACGCAAATGGGAAATTTATACGGATATGAAAAACGTGATTTCCGTTGCAACGGCAAGAACATCCAATACCGTTTATTGTGCAACGGAAGGAGGAATATTTTCGGTTGACCTTAATACGGGTAACATATTGAAAAAATACACAAATCTTAACGGACTGATTAACAACAATGTTACTGCCGTATTGGTTGATCTTAACAACAGATTGTGGATAGGGGCAGGAGACGGTTCGGTTTCAATTTATGATATTAATAATGATACCTGGCGTTATATTTATGATATCAAAAATTCGGGCGAATCAAATAAATCTATAAATGATTTTCTTCTCTATAATAATTACATATTTATTGCTACGAGTTACGGAATTCATAAAGTGTCTCTGACTACATTTAATTTCGTTGATGCTCCTTATACTCAGCTCGGAACATTCTCAATAAATACAAAAATTACGGGTTTGGCTGTTGCAAGGGAAACGATTTTTGCGTCAACTGTGGTCGGAGTTGCTTATGCACCCATTAGTTCTAATCTGAATAATCCGTCAAGCTGGACAAATTACAATACCGAACCCCTTGATGAATCTGTAAATGTAATTGAAGAATTTGATAATTCGATTTTCGCCGGCTCTGCGGAAGGTTTCTGGTACTATAACTTCTCAGCATGGCAGGCATATCCGCATCCCTCCGTTGCAGTTTCCAATATAAAAAGTGCGGCGGAAATCGGCGATAAATTATATATTGCCTCAAATAATGAAATTGTTTTTGCATCAAAAGATAATCTTGGAAATATTTCTCAGTATCATCAGGGAGGAATGTACAATACAATTTTCAGAGATAATCAGAATATTCCCGTAATCGGTGAAAAGGAAAACGGTATTCTGTATCAGTTGGGCGGACAGTTTAAAAATTACTTTCCGAACGGTCCTAACCGGAATCTTTTTAATTATGTTACGGAAGATGACAAAGGTAATATATGGGGTGCAGGCGCGGCATTAGAAGCGGGATTTTATAAATTTGACGGTAATCTGTGGTACCCTTATACCGTAGAAATTTATCCTCAGATTGGAAACAGCAATAATTTCAGTAAAGTCGTTTTTGGAAACGGCAACTTATGGGCAATGAATTTTGGTGCCGGTCCTACCTTAATAAGACCTGATAATTCTATAAAAAATTTCAATCCTTCGAATTCTAACTTACCCGGAATTCAGGGATCGCCTAATTTTTGTGTTCCTAACGGCGGTGCTTATGATAATAAAGGAGTTTTCTGGCTGGCTTTCTATCAGCAGAATTCGGGAAAATCACTCTATGCCTATACGGGAGATGATTCCCTCTTTCTGGGATTTACAAATCCGCCGATTATCTCTAATGCTAATTTTGAAGAAATGGCAATTGATGCTTATAATACTAAATGGATTGTTTCAGGAGAACTGCCGCCGAGAGGTTTGTATTTCTTTAATGAGAATAATACCCTGAATGAACCGGGAGATGATATATTCGGAATTTATTTTACAAGCGAACTGGGTGTCGAAGATATTACCGATGTTATTGTTGATAAAAATAATGAGGTCTGGTTTGCAACCAATAATGGTGTATTCATAATTAATAATCCGCTCGCCGCTATTCAGAATCCCCAGCAGAAACCTGTTCCCGTAAAACTTGGACTAATCTCCGGCGGTCTTAAAGTCCCGTTTACCGAAAATTGCAGATGTATCAGTACTGATATTTTAAATCAAAAATGGATAGGAACTGAATCCAGTGGTGTGTTTCACGTCTCAGAGGACGGTTCGACTTTAATTGAGCAGTTTAATATGACAAACAGTCCCATTGCCGATAACAGAGTGAACGGTATTGTCGTTAGTCCTATTACAGGTAAAGCATATTTTGCTACATTAAAAGGTTTGTCCGCTGTCAATACTGATGCTATCAGACCTATAGAGGAATTTGATAAAATAACCTGTATGCCAAATCCTTACCTCGTTCCGAATAGTATTGCACTAAAAATTGACGGTCTCGTTGAAAATTCAAGTATAAAAATTATCACTTTAAACGGTGAAATAATCAGGGAATTCGATTCTCCCGGAGGAAGAATTGCTACGTGGGATGGTCTGGATCTTAAAGGGAATGTGGTTCCGTCCGGTATTTATATCGTGGTTGCATTTAATAAGGATGGAAGTAAAGTAGGAAAAGGTAAAGTCGCTGTTGTAAGAAAATAAATTTTAATTTAGTTTTTTTATTAATATAATTTTTTGAATTTGTTAGTTATTCCTGTTATTGATATTAAAGACGGGAGATGCGTCAGAATTTTACAGGGGCTCGATGATAAAACCGAATATTATCAGGAAACACCGGTAAAAGTTGCAAAACTTTTCCGCAAAGAAAATTTCAAGACTTTACATATTACAGACCTTGATGGTGCCGTATATGGTGAGATGAAGAATTATAATGTTATAAAAGAAATTTGCAGTTCTGTGGATATTCCCGTTCAGCTCGGAGGCGGAATAAGAAATCTGGAAACCGCAATAAAAATGTTCAGTGAACTGGGTGTTTACAGAATCGTAATCGGTACAGCTGCCATTACTAATCCCGGTTTAATTAATCAGTTGCTCGATAATTTCCCCGCATATAAAATTGTAATAGGTATTGATGAAAAACTTAATAATGTTGTTACTAACGGCTGGGTTAATTATGCAAATATTACACCGCTTGATTTTGCTAAATATGTAGAGTCTCAGGGAGTTAAACGTATTATTTATCAGGATGTTACCAGAGTCGGTAATTGTACCGGTCCTTTTCTTTACAGAATTAAAGAAATTGCGGATAACACTAATCTTAAAATTACTTCTGCGGGAGGAATCGGATGCTACGCAGATTTGAAGTCCTTAATGAATTTGAAACTTGCCTCGGTTGATTCAGTTATGATTTCCCGTGCACTGTATGAAAATAATTTTCCGTGTCAGTTTCTGTGGCGCAATATGGAAAAACTCGACATCTCTCTCGAACTGCCAAAAGTGAAATAATACCAGTAATCCCAAATACATGACCCGGACTAGCCGTTAGTAAACTGTTTTATAAGGTGGGACAGTCTTCTAGACTGCCGAAAGCCCGAAGAACTTGGCTATTAAGTTTAAAGATGCACGTCATGCCTTGAATCTAAATATTCTTATGTATTAATAGTAAGTGTTAATTTGATCGCAGCGTCGAGTCTGTGTGCTAATACGAAATACTTGAATTTTTAATTCTAAACTGAATTAGTGCTTCGGTTCAAAATCCGAATACTTCAGTATTAAGTCTGCACTTACATCTTCAGGCAATTCATATAATATGAAATTAATTTCTGAACCCGGATAATGATATTTCCAGATGTGATTAATATTGTACTGATTAATGAAAAACGCACCGTTCACAATCGAAGGCACTTCCGTCAGCAGAATATTTTTCATATCTGTTCTGCCGGCAATCAGTGTGTGAATATTTTCAATTGATCCGGATGTTCGTATGGAAGCATTTTCCCAGACCTCTGCTCTCTGCAGATTTGATAACGAATAAAATAAAAGTATAATAATTATTAAGGGATAAGCAAGTTTGAATCTTCTGTTTATGAGTTCAAAACAAAATAATCCTATTAACAGGGCAATTCCTGCCGAAGGTAAATACAAAAACCTTTCGGCTGTTCCTTCAAATGGAAGGTATATTATTATTCCGCACAGAGCAACAAGCAGCGGGAATAAAAAAATCCTCTTGTTGATTTTAAAAAATATTATTAAAATAAGAAATGCCGTTACGGTTATTACTGCCGCCAGAACTGCGAAAAGCATAATATTCTGCCCGGGATTTACTATGGCGTTTCTGAACATTTCGTAATATTCAAATCCTGTTGCATAAAATATGTTTTTGACAGGAAAGAGCATGTTGATGAAAAAATGAAAAATTTTGTAACCAAATAAAACGGGATTTAGTTGTAATCTGCTGAAATTTCCCGCTTCATAAAGCTGAGCATAATTAATATATGAAATAAACCTGAGTACCGTATAAATTGCCGTTACGGACAATGTAATCTTAATTCCCCCGCCGATACGATGTTTCTTTGATTTCAAATTAAATAAAAATAATAAAAGTATAAAACAAAATGCACTTTCACGGGACAGCACGGCAGTTGAAAAGAGCAGAACGGAAATTAAGTTTTTAAATCTGAAATCACTCAGAAAAATATATAAGCCCGAAAAAGTAAAAAGTGCGGCAAGTATTTCGTTAATGCTGTAAACCGAATATAATGCTTCCGAATGGCATGCCATTACGGCAAATATAAGTGCGGATAAAGCGGAAATCTTTCTGCTGAATCCTGTAACGGAAAAAAGATGATATAATAATACAGACGTCAGTATATGTAAAATTAATATCAGAATTCTGTAATACAGATATCCTCCGTCGAAAATATTCCACATTACATAAAATATAATGCCCGGAACAGGTCTGAAATATTCGTATGGTGAAGGTTCGAAAAATATGCTCCCGGCGTTCTTTCCGCCGCTTTCCTTAGCACTTAACAGCCAGGAATAATCGTCGCTGAAAAAACCGTTCCCGAAAGAAGGAATTAAAATTATCATGCACGCAGCTGCAAGAATTATATATACAGGTAAGTTTATCTTTATGTCTGATTTGCCGGTTATTTTTTTTTCTGTCAAAATAATCCGTGTTTAAAATTGTTAATCTTCCCAGATGAAGCGGAATAACAGGACTGAAACTGTGATTACAACAACTGAATATGATATGAGAATCTGTATGTCAGGCATCAGTTCTTCAAAACTGCTTTCGGTACAGGTTAATTTCGTTCCGTTTATTACTGAAAGTAATAAAGGCAGAAGTACAGGAAAGGAAAGAACCGGATATAACGTTCCTTTTGCGTTTGCTTTAGATATTATTGCCGCAATAATTGTCGAAGCCGCTACAAGTCCCGTGTTGCCAAGTACTAAAATAATTATGAATCCGTTTATGTCAATTATGTCAAGTCCCGTTATAAGAATAAACAAAACCACAATAACAAGGTTGAGGGCAAAAGTAAGTATGAAATTGAAAAACAGTTTTCCGAGAAATATTTCCGATGCTCCTGCCGAGAGTTTCAATGCAGAAGACGTCTCTTTCTCTTCCTCCTTTATAAATACTCTTGCCAGTCCGCTGGAAGCAGAAAAAAATATCGCAATCCATAATAAACCCGCAAGAACTTCCTTTGATACTGTTTCATTACCGACTGAAAATCGTATGATTGATATGATAACTACAACAAACATTAACAATGAGTTAACTGCGTACCTGCTCCTTACTTCGGAAATAAGGTCTTTTCTGAATATCTGATATGTAGAGGCAAATAGTCTCATAATATTGTTAAATTAAATTAAAACAGGATAATATTAAATGGAATTCACTTTACACTTCCCCTACGTTTGTTTAATAATATAAAATAACACGGAATTTTTTTAATAAATGTTTTACAGATTTATGTTTTTTAAGTTAATCAAGTAATAAACACAGTATAATCAATATATTATTTTTCCTTACACTTAAATATGTTAAAAAAAATCAATGTGTTACTGCTTCTGTGACCAAATTCTATGACAAAATTCTTAACAGGGTACCTTTTTTGTCAATATTTTTTTAAAATCAAATTCGTTACTTTTAAGATTTATGAAAAAATTTAAATCACCCGCAGTAAAGAAAACCGAATCTGCTAATGCATATCATTATGCAGGGATATTTATAACTGCACTGTCAACACTTCTGCTTGAGTTTACTTTGACAAGGATTCTTTCCGTCTCCCTGTGGTATAATTTTGCGTTTATGATTATAAGTATCGCACTGCTCGGTTTTGGAATCAGCGGTGTGGTTTTATCTGCTTCCAAAATCCTTAAAAAATTACCTCTTGATTTGGTTTTATCGGGATTATCAATATTCTACGGCATAAGTGTGATTTTATGTTTTATCCTTTTAAATATGATTCCGTTTGACCCCTTCAGTCTTTTGTCAGATTCCCGCCAGTTATTATTCCTCCCTTTATATTATATTTTAATTACTATACCGTTTTTTTTCGCAGGTTTGATAATCTCTGTTCTCCTGACGCGTTTTAAATCAGAGGTTTCTAAATTGTATTTTGCCGATTTAATCGGCGCAGGGCTTGCCTGCTTTGTCTTTGTTTTTTTAATGCCTGTTTTCGAGGGGAACGGTACAATAGTGTTTGTATCATTTTTCGCTTTTATTTCTACTGTTATATTTAGTTTTAAAAATTATAAAAAAATTGCTGTTTTTTCTGTTATACTGCTTGCCCTTTCGTCCAATTTCCTTATTAAAAAGGATACCAGAATGAAAATTTCTGTTTCACCGAATAAGGAATTTATTAATCTGCTATATGAAAGACCTGATTTAAAATTACTTACCGAGTGGAATGCTTTCTCTAAAGTTGACGTGATGATTGATGAAGATGACCCTGTTGACGGATATAAACTGTATATTGGTATCATTGATGCGGGTAATGCAACTACAAATATTCCTTACCTTAAATCCCTTCCCCCTCCGGGTATGCCGGCAGATGCTTCTAATCTTGCTTTTGCGCTTAAAGATTCTGTTGATAATGTTTACATAATCGGTTCTGCGGGTGGCGGCGAAGTCCTTACAAGTCTGTATCACAATGCAGGAAAAGTTACGGGCGTTGAAATCAACGGTATTCTGAATGATTTGATAACAGATAAACTTTCTTACTGGACGGGTCCTCTGATTAAAGGAAATAATAATGTCGAAATTATTACCGATGACGCGAGGTCGGTTCTTAACAGACGGGATGATAAATATGATGTTATTATATCAGCCCATACAATTTCTGCATCCGCTGTTTCAAGCGGTGCTATGAGTATGGTGGAAAACTATATTCTCACAAAAGAGGCTGTTTCCGGTTATATTGAAAAACTCCGGGATGACGGCGTTTTGTTTATTTCAAGACCTGAAACACAGTTGCCGAAAATTATTACTACTTTAAGATATGTTGAATCGGGACTCGGAATTGACACCGGAAATTTCGGTGAAAAAGTCTTTGTCTTCAGAAGGAAACCTCACGAAGGAACTTTCGAAAGTGAAAAGAGTTTTCTTGCCGGCGTCGTTTATAAAAAAGACGGATTCACACAACCCGATGTTATTAATATGAGAGATATGTCTTCAATGCTGGGCATTGAGGTGCTGTATGACAGAATGTCGTTTGAAGAATCAATTTATAAAAATCTTTCCGAATCTGAAAATGTTGAACAGACCATAAATTCCTTATCGGATGTACTGAACATTGATTTAAGACCTGCAACCGATAACAGACCGTTTTTCGATAATAACATCGGATTCGGAAATCTTACTTTTGATAATATGAAAGAGGTCTTTGCACAGAACGAAAAGGCAATTCTTGCACTTAAAGATAAACCTGTCGCTGAAACAACTTTAATTGTTTTGTTGGTTCAGGTGGTGATTATCGCAGGTGTGTTTTTGCTGTTCCCGTTCCTTTTCAAAAGAAAAGACGAAAAAGGCAGTAAAATTATTTTTGACAGGAAAATAATTATGTATTTTTCCGTGCTTGGACTAGGCTATATTATGCTGCAGATTTCTATGATGCAGAAGTTTACTCTGTTTCTCGGTCAGCCGGTATATACTATGCTGACTGTTATTTCAACTATGCTTATATCTTCGGGTCTCGGCAGCAGATTCTCGGTTAAATTCAGCGGCGGAAAAAAAGATAAACTTCCTTTAATATTTTTGCTGATTGCTTTTTTTGCTTTGTTTATCGGTTTTGTCGGTCCGGAATTGTTCTATGCTTTTTCAAAATTCAGTATCGCATTCAGAATTGCTGTATCGGTAATATTGATTTTCCCGCTGGGATTTTTCCTTGGTATGCCCTTCCCTGTCGGTATTTCCAAAATCAGCGGAAACGAAGATAATATCATTCCGGTCTGCTGGGCGGTAAACGGATTCTTTTCAGTTACGGGAACGGTTATCGCCGTTATTCTCGCAATGATTACCGGTTTTAAAACTGTATTTCTTCTTACGGCTTTACTGTATTTATTTGCGTATTTTTTAATTAAATCAAAACGAATTTTAAATAATTAATTTAAACTTATATGAGTAAAGATCATTTCAGGAAAAAATCACTCGGTATTTTGGTCGGAGGAGGTCCGGCACCCGGAATTAACGGCGTTATCAGGTCGGTAACAATTGAAGCAATTAACTCCGGGTTGAATGTTATTGGTATTTATGACGGATTTCAGTTTTTAAGTAAAGGCGACCCGACTCACACCAAAGAATTAAGAATCGAAGATGTATCGAGAATTCATTTCCTCGGAGGCAGTATTCTTGGGACTTCAAGGGAAAATCCTACTACAAGTAAGGAAAAAATGGAGTCAACTATTAAAGCACTTACTGAACTTCAGGTGGATTACCTTGTTACTATCGGAGGTGATGATACTGCCACGAGCGCCTATAATATTGAAACACTCGCAAAGGGACAGATTGAAGTTGCGCACGTCCCGAAAACAATTGATAATGACCTTCCCCTGCCCGGAAATATGCCGACTTTCGGATTTCAGACAGCAAGACATATGGGTGTCAATATCATTCAGTCACTTATGACTGATGCTTCTACTACAAACAGATGGTATTATGTTGTAACGATGGGAAGAAGTGCCGGGCATCTTGCACTCGGTATCGGTAAAGCGGCAGGGGCAACTCTCACGATTATCGGAGAGGAATTCAGGGATAGAAAAATTAAATTCGGTACTGTATGCGATATCCTTGAAGCATCCATTATTAAAAGAATGGCTATGGGACATTCCTACGGACTTGCTGTACTCGCTGAAGGAGTTATTTACAGAATTGACTTCGAAGAACTCAAGGATAATCCGTACGTTAATCTCGAGAAGGATAATCACGGTAATATAAGATTATCTGAAATTGACCTCGGCAGGATTGCTAAGGAAGAAGTCAGAAGAAGACTCAGGGAAAGAGGAATTAATGTAACTATAGTTAATAAAGACATAGGTTACGAATTAAGATGTGCCGATCCGATTCCTTTCGACTGCGAATATACTCAGGACCTGGGTTATGCGGCTGTCAGATATTTGCTGAGCGGACACAGCGGCGCAATTGTTACAGTCGATAAGGGAAAATTAATCCCGATTAAATTCGGAGATATAATTAATAAAGAAGGTAGAATTAAAGTCAGAGAAGTTGATATAGACTCGGATAGTTATAAAGTTGCAAGAAAATATATGATTAGAATAGAGCAGAGCGATTTTGACGAACTGAAAAATGTCGCCCGTCTTGCATTAATCGGAAATATGACTTCATCGGAATTCGTCGAGAGATATAAGTATTTAATCAACGACCCGCCTGTAAGAGAAGCAAGTACGACATATACTCATATTACAAATGCAGATGCTCCGGAAAAAACTGATGACGATAAAAAAGATAAACCGTTAAATAACAGTAAGAAAAAATAATTAAAAATATCTATTATGAAAATCGGAATACTGACAAGCGGAGGTGATTGCCCTGGTTTAAATGCAGTAATCAGGGCAATCGTTAGAAAATGCGACCAGCTGGGATTTGAAGCAATTGGGATTAAACAGGGCTGGCAGGGAATAATGGATGAGGCATACGTTCCGATGAATCTGAATTCCGTTGCCGGGATTGTTAACAGAGGCGGAACTATACTCGGGACATCCCGTTTCAGCCCGTTTCAGGTTGAAAAAGGTGAAGAAAAACTTAAGCATAAAATTGCAAAGGAACAGTTTGATGCACTGATAACAATAGGCGGGGATGGTTCAATGCATATTGCACACCAGGCGCATAAACTCGGCATAAATGTTGTTGGTGTTCCAAAAACGATTGACAACGATATTAACGGTACGGACTATACATTCGGGTTCGATACTGCGGTTAATATTGCGACAGATGCGATAGACCGGCTTCATACAACGGCAGAATCTCACCACAGGGTCATGCTTCTTGAAGTAATGGGCAGAAATGCAGGCTGGATAGCTTTATACTCGGGAATTGCAGGCGGCGCAGATGTGGTCGTCATTCCCGAAAAGAAAACTAAAATTGAAGATATTGTTAAAGTAATTAAAAGCCGGTATGAAAGAGGAAAATTATTTTCAATTATTGTTGTTGCCGAAGGTGCTGCTTTTGAAGAAAAAGAACTTTCCGTTCTAAAAAAGAATTCGTGTATTAAAGATAAACTCGACGAATTCGGCAGAGTCAGACTCGGCGGTATAAGTCATTTATTAGCCGAAGAACTTGAAGACAGAACGGGTTTTGATACACGAGCTACCATTCTAGGTTATGTTCAGAGAGGCGGTGTTCCGTCTGCTTTCGACAGGATGTTGGGAACCAGATTCGGTGTTTATGCCGTTGAAATGGTGAAGAAGAAAAAATTCGGAAGAATGTGCGCCATAAGGTCAAATAAAATTATAGATATCCCGATTACCGAGGCTATTTCAAAACTGAAAACGGTTGACCTTGAAATTTATAAGGTTGCACAGGTATTTTTTAAATAATTAATAAATTTGCTTTTAAAAATTTATCCGGAAAATCCGGAAATGCGGAAAATTAATATGGTGGTAGATTGCCTTAATGACGGCGGTGTCATTATTTATCCCACTGATACTATATACGGACTCGGATGCGATATTTATAATCAAAAGGCAATTGACAGAATTTGCAGAATTAAGGGTATTAATCCGAATAAAGCTAACCTTTCTATTCTCTGTTATGATTTCAGTCATCTGTCAGATTTTACGGCACCTATAGATACTCCCGTCTTCCGCATTATGAAAAAGGCATTGCCGGGTCCCTTTACATTTGTTCTGCGGGCAAATAATAATGTACCTAAAATTTTCAAAACAAAAAAGAAATCTGTCGGACTTAGAATCCCGGATAATAATATCCCGAGATTAATTGTAGAAACACTCGGTCATCCGATTGTTACAACTTCAATTCATAGTGATGATGAAATTACGGAATATGAAACTGACCCTGAAATTATTTATGACAAATATAAAAAACTCGTTGATATAGTAATAGACGGAGGTTTCGGGGGAAATAAACCTTCCACAATAATTGACTGTACCGACGGTGACTTTACTGTCCTTCGCGAAGGTCCCGGCAACATTGAAGATTATTCTTAAAATAAAAACATGTTGTAGAGAAAAGGCATGCCTTGTCTCTAAGGATATTACTTACTGCAATTCTTTATGGCCAAAACAAACGCAATACGCATTCTCGAACAGGCGAATATAAAACACTCCTTCGCTTCATACGAATACAGTGAAGATGAAATCGATGCCGTCAGTGTGGCTAAAAAAATTAACCTTAATCCAGAACTCGTCTATAAAACACT
>CAYWMV010000002.1:0-10048 GCA_964459055.1 uncultured Ignavibacteriaceae bacterium
AGTGTAGTAACCAGTTGGTTTCCGATTTGACCGGGTTAGTCCATTAGTTTTTAAATTCTAAGCAAAATGAAAAGAAAAAGTGATAAGGCAAACATTACGAATTTGGCACGCTGATTATGCAGATTATGCAGATAAACGCAGATTTTAATAAGATATAAAAACATTTTGGTTCAGGCTTGACTTGGTTAGTCCATTAGTTTTCAAATTCTGCGTAAATTGGCAAACAATTTGGGTTACTACGCCGGAGCGTAGTAACCAGATGGGGTTACGGCTATGCCGGGTTTGGAATTAGTAAATTATAATCCAAATAAAAAGAATTCAAATAGTGAAATTATTTTTATTCCTTTACCTTCTTTTGTTATAGTTTCACTTTCGTCCATTGTAATAATATAACCTTTTTTAATATTAAGCATTTCAAGGGTTAATAATAATGATTTCACCTCTCTTTCAAATGTCTGATTACTTTTTTTCAAAGAATAAGATACCTGAACAGGAAAAATGTTTTTCTCTTTTTTCAAGATAAAATCACATTCAAAACCGTTTGAGGTAAAATATATCTCATAACCCATTCGTAATAATTCAAGAAATATAAGGTTTTCAAATGCTCTTCCGGTATTCAAATGCTGCTTTCCAAGCATTAAATAACCATTGTCAACCACATAATGTTTTTTTCCATATCCTTCTTTTTCTTTCAGGGATTCGGAATATTTATTGACGGAAAACGAAAAAAGCGATTCTTCAAGATATCTGAAATAATCATATATGGTATCCTTCCCGGATTTAATATTCAGCGATTTCAGAGTATTATATATCTTATTAACCGTTATAACATTTGAATAATTATCCAGCAAATAATTTATAATAAATTTTAAACTTGTAACGTTTTTTATATCATATCTTTCAATTAAGTCTTTATGTACTATGGTATTAAAATATTCATTTAAAATGAGTTTCCTTTCAAATGCATTCAAATTTGCTGTTTCAGGAAATCCTCCGTAATTTAAATAATCTTTTGAATGCTTTACAAAATAATTTTTCTTTTTTGTATTAAATATATCATTATCCGCGAAATTAAAACCTTTTATCCGGAGGTACTCTTTTAAAGAGTAAGGGAGCAAAAGATACGATAATGTTCTTCCCCTTAACTCGGTAACAATTTCTTTGCTTAAATATTTTGAATTCGAACCTGTTATAAATATCTTATATTTCTTATCTATTAATTTTCTTACCCATTTACTCCAGTTCTGTATGTTCTGTATTTCGTCAAGGAAAAGATAAGGTTTTTTTTCCGGAAATAGTTCGTTATAAGATTCCGTAATTAAATCAAGATTATTTGAATTTAATTCAGATAATTTATTGTCCTCAAAATTTATGTAAATAATATCCTGTATTCTGCCGGGTTCTTTTGAAATTAATTCCTTGATCTTCAAAAAAAGATAGGAGGTTTTGCCCGAACGTCTCGGTCCGTAAATTGAAATTGCCTTATTAATTTCATCATTATCAAATACCTCTAAATCTCTTTTAATCAGATCTATTTTGAAATCTTCCTGAAAATCTATTATTATTTTTTTTATTATGTTCTTCATATTGTCCTTGTCTGTAGTGACAAATTATTAATATTTGTCACTATATGCAAGGAATAATATTTACTCCACATCCTATAAATAAGTTCGGGGGATGAGGTGAGGATGAGAGGATAATATCCCGTGCTATAAATATGTCACCGCTACGCGGTTTTCCATTCCTAATCCGATGATTCCTCATCCGATGAACGAGTTCATCGGATGAGGAGAGGAATACAATTATTTTTTATTTTTAACTTTGATGTTTTCTTAAACGCCCGTATTCTACAATCAATAAATCATTTTTTATTTCTTCTGTTTTCATATAATTTATTAATTGTTCTATCATTTCAAGAATTATATTGTATTTTATTCCCTTGGGAGGTCTGATTATAACGATTCCTGATGATTCTTTATGATTAAATCTTTTAATATCAGAAAAATCCAAATCTAAGGTTACTAAAATTCTTTGTTCTGCTTTGCATACATTAAACAGTTTCTCATCAAATACACCCTGCAAATTTTCATCCCGAACAGCAAATACATTAAATCCGTTTTGAGCAAAAAGATTTTTCACCGATATTCCGAAGTTTTCGTCAAGTTTTATTTTCATTTATGAACCTGTTTTTAAGTCTATGTATCTTTCTCTTGACATTTCCGAACCGTAAAATATTGCTGCCCTAATATCCAGTTCTGTTAATCCGGGATATTCTTTTGTTACATCATCAAAAGACATCCCTGAAGCAATTAAATCAAGAATCAGAGACACCCATATTCTTGTTCCTTTTATACAGGGTTTTCCGAAACAAATGTTTGGGTCAACCGTTATTCTTTCAAGTAAATTGTTCATATTAATATTAAATTATTTTATATATAATTTAGTGATTAAGATATTAATATGCTATAAACAATTGACTTCCCGGAACTGTATTGTATTATTTTATTAAAATTCTGACCGCTTCGCGGTTTTTTTCATTCCTCATCCGATGCTTTTCTCATCCGAGGGACGAGTTCATCGGATGAGGGGAGGGAAATATTTCGTGCTATAAATATGTCACCGCTAAGCGGTTTTCCTCATCCGATGCTTTTCTCGTCCGAAGGACAAGTTCATCGGATGAGGAATGGTATGAGTAAATATTAAAAATTAACATTTAGTTTGAAATAGAAATTTCTTCCCGGCTCGGCGGTTATCAAACCTCTGTTGCTTGACAGATGGTTTCTGTATGATTTATCAAGAATATTTTCGATACCGGCAAAAAATTTCAGAGTGGTGTATTTTAAATTGACAGGAATGGAACACATATTCAGATTAAACGTTGCATATCCGGGTGTCGCTATTTCACCTGCGGCAATTTTTTCCTGCCTGTCAAAAACGACGGCGCTGACATCAAACGTAAACCATTTTACAAACTGTCCGCGCAAACCTATTCTTCCGTTAAGAGGCGGTATCTGCGGCAGACTTGTATTGTTGCCTATATCCTCACCGCGCACATAAGAAGCCGTCACGTATCCAACCAGTGACCTATAAAAATTATACATTACCTCAAAGTCAAATCCGTATAAAGCCGCTTCACCGACGTTCGCCTTGATAAATGCGGGACGATTTTCATAAGTGCCGGGAATTTCCGTTACCAAATCCTTAAATGTATTCAGGAAAATATTTCCTGTAACAGATAAATCCTGTTTCCACACACGCATACCCAAATCAAGAAACACTCCCTGCTCGGGATTCAAATCGGGATTGCCGACCCGGACATAACTTCCGAGGTCAATATACTGATATCTCTCTTCAAGTGCAGGTGAACGGAACGAACGGGAAACATTCAAAGTTAAATCAACATCTTTAAACAAAGAATAAAGCATCCCTGCGTTTGCACTCCAGGATACATCCGACTCTTCGCGCCCTGCCCATATAAGTTTTTTGCCTGACGGATTGGGATTATAAACTCCGTTTGTTATTTCATAAACCGGCTGGTATGTATCGGCATTGTTGACATTAATTTTATCAACTCTGCCTCCGACCATGAATTTCAGTTTGTCGTTAACCAGTCTGAATTCGTCCTGTGCATAAACACCCATACTTAAATAATCCGATTCGGGAATCGGTCTTTCGCCAAATGTTTTGTACGTTGTACTTTTAACCGTATCGCCCACACTCGAGAGCACTTCTATTTTCTGGTTCCGCTCACGGCGACTGTCAAGCGTTCTCTGCCACAGGTCTATTCCTGCAATCAGAAAATTATATTCGGATATTTTCCAGTTTGTCTGCAGTTCGACTCCGTTCGTGTAATGCCGTGCATTCGGAAATATGCTAAGTACGGAGATACGCTGTTTCGGTGTCGTTCCGGTTGCAGGTCTGATTGTAACCTGATTCGGAATATTTTCAACGTCTCTCAATATATACTGGTAATAATATTTTACCGAAACGGACTGAAGAGGTTTTAATATATTTTTAATTTTATATTCCGCACTGTATAGCTGACGTCTTTCCTGCGGATATCTGACGACTGCATTTACGGGAAAAAGTAAACTCGCTCCCGGAATTCCTACATCCTTCGCATAATAATTCTGATAATCAATTTTTATTTCGTGATTTTCAAACGGTTTGAACCCGACCGATGCGGATAAATTATATGCCGAATACTGACTGTTTTTTAGTTCGCCCTGCGGTGTTTTGATGTTGTCTGCATTCGTCAGCATTCCGCTCACTCTTGCATAAAACCGTTCCGAACCGAACGACAAAGCAAGTTTTCCGAGCGGATTGTTGTTTACTGAATTGTAAGACGTAGTGAAGGAACCCGTGAACAGACTATGCGAGTTGTAAAAGCCCTGCTTGGTTAAAATGTTGATAACTCCGCCGGTTGCACCCGTCCCGTAAATTGACGATGCTCCGCCTTTTATTACTTCGATTCTGTCAATATCCGTAGCATCAAACATAGAAAGCCGTGCGGATAAGTCGGTAGCCGTTTCAATTCTGTTTCCGTCTATTAACGTTACAACATTGAATTTGCTTAATCCTCTGATGCTGACGTCAGTTGCCCATATTCCGTCTCGTATGAGTGATATTCCGGACTTCGTGCTCATTATTTCCGGTAATGTCTGAACAGGCGTTCGCTGTATCTGTTCACTTCCGATTATATCGAGCGGTAAAGGAACATTTTTCAAAAATAATTCACGCCTCGTACTGATTACACGTATTTCTCCCGTTTCAATCGTCCTCGGCTTTAAAAATATTTTTATTTCGTAAATTAAATCCTTTCCCTTTGCCATCGGCTGAGGCACGATTTCGGTTTTTGTTTCATATCCGATTCTATTTACCGTAACCGTCACCTGCTCGAACGGAATATTTCCGGCAGTGAATTTTCCTTCGTTATCCGAAGTCACTGAAGAAAATATTTTTCCGTTACCGATTTTAATTTCTGCCGAATTAACCGGCATTCCGTTTGATGAATCCGTTATCTCTCCCCGGAGTATATATTCGTTTTGAGCAAATGAGACTCCCGTTACTAACATAAGCAAAAATAGTATTATCCTTTTCATTAGTTCCTAATATTTTATTGAAATCTGTAATTTTTAAAAATTTTGATAAATTAATAATTTCTGATTTTTATTTCATGAAGAAACTTAATAAAACAGTCGAGTTAGAACGCTGAAAACGCAGAGCAGCGGATTAACGCGGAATAGTGCTTTAATTCAAAATTCATAACCCGGACAAACCAGAACAAATCATTTTGTATTTCTCGCAAAGACGCAGAGACGCAAAGAAAAATATCATTTAAAATTTTTTAGTTGTATTGATAAATTCATCATTTAGAATGCTCCTTCCCAACCTATTGCTGGAGAAGGTATATACAAAATTACCGGTTATAGTTGTCTTGATAAATTCATAAATTTTTGTTTTTTTACATATATCAAATATATGAAAAATGAATTATTCACAGGAATTAGAAAATTTAATTATCGTCGGCGACAGGGTCTTGATTAAGCCCAAAGTCGGTAATGAAAAAACTAAATCGGGATTGTACCTGCCCCCAGGAGTACAGGAGAAAGAAGTTGTTCAGTACGGATATGTAATGAAAGTAGGACCGGGATATCCTCTCGCACAAAACAGCGAGGATATTGACGAATCCTGGAAAAGAAATACAAATGACAACGTTAAATATATCCCGCTTCAGGTAAAAGAAGGTGACCTTGCGATTTTTCTGCAAAAGGGCTCGGTTGAAGTTGTCTATAAGGAGGAAAAATATTTTATAGTTCCACAGCATCAGATTCTGATGGTGGAAAGGGAGATGGATGATTGATTGATTGGATGATTGGGTGATTGGATGATTGGATGATTGATTGATTGGATGATTTATTGGATGATTGGGTGATTGATTGATTGATTGATTGGGTGATTGGGTGATTGATTGATTGATTGAAATTACTTCATCCTATAGTTTGTCACGAGCCCTCGGGAAGCAAAGCTCACTGAAACAGTACGATACGGTACACTTACTACTTAATACTTACTACTGACTACCGGCTACTGACTACTTTCTCTGCGATAGTTTCTCCGATTGACAGGCACGCAGTTGCTGCCGGAGAAGGTGCGTTACAAACGTGCAGAATATTTTCCTTTTCAACAAATAAAAAGTCGTCAATAAGATTCCCTTTGTTATCGCATGCCTGTGCACGGATGCCCGCTCCGCCGGGAATTATATCTCCGTATTCTACTGAAGGTATTAATCTTTGAAGTGATTTCAGAAATGCCGGCTTTGAAAATGAACGGTAAAATTCCATAAAGCCCATCCGCCAGTATTTCTTTGCAATATTAATAAATCCTTTCCAGAGAACAGCATCAAACATATCCCTGAAATCAATATCAAATTTGTTGTATCCTTCACGCTTGAAAGCAAATACTGCATTAGGTCCCGCCTCCCTTTCGCCGTCAAGCATTCTTGTAAAATGCACTCCGAGAAACGGGAACTGAGGGTCGGGAACGGGATAAATTAAATTTTTAACCAAATCACGTTTCTCTTTTTTCAGTACATAATACTCGCCTCTGAACGGAATGATTTTAATATTTATTCCGGGATTTGTAATTTTTGCGATTCGGTCAGACTGAAGTCCGGCACAGGTAATCAGAAATTTTGCAGTGTAATATTCTTTGTTTGTCATTATTTCTACAAAGGTGTCTTCTACTAAGGTGTCGCTCCTACGGAGCTTAATATCTGCCAGTCTTTCTTCAAAATGAATCTCCCCGCCCATATCATAAATCAGTTCTTCAAGTTTTTCCGAAACTTCTTTATAATCAATAATTCCCGTCTGGGGAACATATATTCCCTTAACAGCATTTGTTACATTCGGTTCATATTCCATAATTTCTTCAGGCGTAAGATATTTCAATCCCTCAAGTCCGTTTTCAACTCCCCTGTCGTAAATTCTCTGCATACCTTCAAGTTCTTTCTCATCGGTCGCCACTATTACCTTTCCGCATATTTCGTATCTGATTTGATTTTCATCGCAGAAATCAAGAAGCATATTATATCCCTTCCTGCAATTTAAGGCTTTCAGACTTCCCGGTTTGTAATATATTCCCGAATGAATTACACCGCTGTTATTTCCCGTCTGATGTTTTGATACTCCTTCTTCTTTTTCAATAATGCATACTTTCAACCCCGGATTTTTTTCAAGCAGTTTGTAACAGGTACTTAAACCTACTATCCCCGCCCCAACAATAATCACATCGTAATTTCGCTCCATATATAATTGAATTTATACAAATATCCCTATATTTATTTTTATATGAAATTCATTTTTCTAACTACTTCATCTGATAAGTGTCGTTAAGTGCAACAGAAATTAATCAGTTGAAAAATAGAATATAAATGAATAAATTTGAATAAAAATGAAAGCAATGCCAAAAACAATAACAATACGATTAGACAACAAAAAATACAAATTATTCAAAGCGGCTGCTGAAAGCGAAAACAGACCTATATCTAACTTTATAGAGAATGCTGCCCATTTATACCTTTTAAGTGAAAATTACGTAAGTGACCTTGAAATGAATGAAATAATTGCGGATAAAAATTTAACGGCCGGCTTAGAAGAAGGATTAAGGGATATAAAAACGGGGAAGTATAAGATTGTCCGGTAAATATAAAATAGCGGAAACTGACAATTTTCAAAAATCACTGAATAAAACAGGTGATAAAAAATTATATACAAAGATAAAACACCTTGTTTACCCTGCATTATGTGAAAATCCTTTTTATGATCAGCACATAAAGAAACTGAAAGGAAAATATGAAAATATTTACAGATTCAGAATAAGCAGTTACCGTTTGTTTTATACTGTTGATGATTACGAAAAAATTGTATTCATTATTGAAATTGCAAAACGAAAAGACGCATACTGATTACAGAAGTTAGTCATAGAAATTAGTTTATATGAAGAAAAAACAGAAGAATCAGCGCAAATTTGTAGTATCTGTATTATCTACGTGCAAAAAGTCTATCTGGGAAAAACATTATTGCTCTTATCCACATCAGAAATATATTTCCCTCCGAGTTCCGCTTTTAAGATTTCCTTTTGCGGATTAGAGGATATGAAAATTACTTCATCGGGAGAAGGTTTCTGTTTAATAATTTCTTCGCTTCCGTCCTTATAATATATCTTAAGTTCAACAGGCAGAGGGAGTTTTCCGGTATTTGTAATTGTTATTTTTCCGTTTTCAACTGACGTAATTTCATAATCTGCGAAATTATAATCAAAATACCACGCTTTCCAGAACCACGATAAATCCATTCCCGCTACATCTTCAACCGTAAAAAAGAAATCATACGGTGTGGGGTGTTTGTATTTCCACCTGTTCGTAAATTCAATGAAAACCTCTTTCATCTTTTGCCTGCCAAGCAGTTCTTCAAGTGTTACAAGCGCCCGCTCGGACTTTCCGTAATAAGACGCAAAATACTGATTGCCGTAAAGATAAGTTGAGTAATTTATCAGCGGTGGTTCGCTTGCAACTCCCGAAGCTCTGGAGAAGAATGTTGTCTGCAGTAATTTCTGGTCGAGTTCAGGTTCAATCTGCATCTGCAATTCTTCGGGAATATATACTGCAAAACCTTCATCCATAAATGCATAACGCGTTTCATCTGTCCCAACAAGAAACGGAAAATACATATGCAGAATTTCGTGGGAGGTTACATAGACCGTTCCGGAACGGGTATCAAATGAACCGTCATTAATTATCATCGGAAATTCCATACCGTCGGCACCGTTGTAAACCGTCATTACGGGGAACGGGAACGGAATACCGGGAAATACATTAGAATAATAATCTACTGATTGCCCGGCAATATCACATACTTCGGTAAAATCAGCCGATTCTTTTGAATATGCTGCAGAAACAAGAACACTTTTCCCGTTTTCCCCGGCAGGAGTACTGACCGCATCCCACAAATAATTATTGCTAACACCGAATGCAAAATCAGTAACCGTTTCCACTTTGAATTTCCACATAAGTTTTCCGCCGGCTTTTGTCACAATTCCTTTTAAGTAATCGTTTTCTTCTATTACTTTAATAATTTCAGAGGAAGTTTTTGCTTTATTATATTTTTCAAAAATATCATTTCGCAAAACTTCATTTGCATTCTGTAGTTCGCCCGTTCCCCATACTACATAACCTTCCGGAACGGAAATCTCCACATCAAAATTTCCAAAGTCATTATAATATTCCTGCTGTGCCAGATAATCCTGCATATCCCATTTTCTAATGTCGTCATAAACTGCTACCTGCGGATACCACAATCCGACGAATAAATTATTCAGACTGTAGGCACCTATTCTGATGAATGTTTTTTTAGGGAGAGATAATTCCCAGTCAATATAGATTTTTTCCACAGATGAAGGCGGGATGAAATTTTTAAGTTTCAGGATTAACTTCGTGCCCTGACGTAAAGCGGTTTTACTGTTCTGTGAAATATCAAACACATTTTCTCCGGCTTTTGCAGAAATGATTTTCACGCCGTCATTTAAATCCCCGGGGTCGATTTCTAAATTATGCATATTTCCTTTTTTAAATACATCTGCATATAATCTCAATACGATAATTTTCAATGTATCGGGACTGTTATTATAATAAGTAATTTCTTCGCTCCCTGAAACCATAGCCGTACCGGGATTTAATTCCGCTTTAATCACATAATCCGAACGGTTCTGCCAATAGTTTTTTCCGGGAATGCCCCTGTAATCACGCGTTTCATTTTTATAAGTTTTTCTGATTTCATTCGGAATAAAAATATTTTTTCCCTGCGGATAAATAACTGCGGTATAAACTAAAATTAATACTGCCGATAGAACTAATAATTTTGCCT
Organism: uncultured Ignavibacteriaceae bacterium; assembly: GCA_964459055.1. Taxonomy (GTDB): domain Bacteria; phylum Bacteroidota; class Ignavibacteria; order Tepidaquicellales; family Tepidaquicellaceae; genus Tepidaquicella. Next base: position 9,924 of record CAYWMV010000002.1, read on the forward strand.
TCATATAAATGATTAATTTACTTTAAATACGACATTAAAATATATTAAGTTACAAACATAAAAAATGAAGAATTTTGTGAGTAAAGCAACACAGAAGCAGATGTGTCTAGATATTGTTCCGTAGA
>CAYWMV010000002.1:10148-50112 GCA_964459055.1 uncultured Ignavibacteriaceae bacterium
AATTTTGTGAGTAAAGCAACACAGAAGCAGATGTGTCTAGATATTGTTCCGTAGAATCTCCCGAGTGAGGCGAGGGGACTCCCGGAACATTTACGCTTTACGAACTTTCTTTTCTACAAATATGTCACCACTACGTGGTTTCAAAAAACTTTAAAAAATTTTATTTCTACAAATATTTCACCACTACGTGGTTTCAGTAACTTTAAAAAATTTTATTTCTATAAATATTTCACCACTACGTGGTTTCAGAAACTATGTAAACTTTCTTTTCTACAAATATGTCACCACTACGTGGTTTAAGAAACTTTATAAAATTTTATTTTTACAAATATTTCACCACTCTGTGGTTCTTAGAAACATAAAAAACTTTCTTTCTACAAATATGTCACCACTACGTGGTTTCAGAAACTTTAAAAAATTTTATTTCTACAAATATTTCACCACTACGTGGTTTCAAAAACTTTAAAAAATTTTATTTCTATAAATATTTCACCACTACGTGGTTTCAAAAACTTTAAAAAATTTTATTTCTACAAATACTTCACCACTACGTGGTTTCAGAAACTTTGTAAACTTTCTTTTCTACAAATATGTCACCACTCTGTGGTTTAAGAAACTTTGTAAACTTTCTTTTCTACAAATATGTCACCACTACGTGGTTTCAGAAACTTTACAACTTTATGAACTTTACAAACTTTGTTAACTTTACAAACTTTCCCTTACATAAAGCGAAAAGGCAAGCAGAATTTATAATCAGCAGCTTGCCTTTTTAGGAGGGAGTATTTGTTATTATGTTTGTATGCTCAATTTGATAATCTGATAAAGAACTAATGTTGATACAAATATAAGTATATTATTTTAAAATTGTTTGTAGGATAAAGTAACATTTTTGTGTAAGATATTTCTTACACAAAAATTACTTCACGCAATGAAATTCAACTGCAATGATACTTGAAAAATTAATTAAGCGGAGGAGGAAACTTGATAAACCTGTTACTTGTCTTCTGCTATTTCCATTCTGCCGTTCTGGAAACTCTGTTCCCCAGAGGCAATTTTTCTTATAGCATTAACAAGTTTATCAGGAGTTTCGGTTTTACAAACATATCCGGACGCACCAAGTTTCTTTACGGTAAGGATATGATTTTCTTCATTAAAATTTGTAAAAATCAGGACAGGCGTTTTAATGTTTTTAATTTTTAACTGCCTTAACACTTCAAATCCGTCGAACTCCGGCATAGAAAGGTCCAGCACAACTATGTCGCAGTCACCTCTTTCAATAATTTCGAGTGCTTCTTTCCCGTTCTTAACTTTCGATATAACTTCCAAATCTTCCTGCTCCCCAATATATAACGACAAGCTGTCAAGAACAAACTTGTTGTCATCCGCTAGCAGTATTGATATTTTCTTTTTCATTATTACAGTTAAAGAATTTAAATTATCAAAACATCAATATACACTCAACCACTAACAACTTGCCTCAAATCACACCATCCAAAGTCCTAAATCCTCTTGAATTACGGAATTCCCGAAATTCACTTTCATAAATTCATTTCGCCTCTCCGGGCATTTAATCCTAATAGCAAAGAGCGCTGTTGTGTTTTTTAATTATTCAGGTAATAAACAGACGAAACCTAAATAATAATAAAAGCTGCGTCAATATAAACAATCTTAAAGAGAAATGCTTGTAGGACAAAGTAACATTTTATTGTAGGATATTTCCTACAATTTTGTAAAAACAAGTATTTATTAATGCAAATTTTTTCTGAAATGTTCGGTTATATTAATCAGTGTGTATATAAAACGGAAACCCCGGTTAATAAATTACAAATAATCACAGTACTTAAGTTAATATATGCTTGATTTTACAAAACTTATGATAAAAAATACTTTTTGCCTTCAGCAACAGTTCTTATTGCAGAGACAAGTTTATCGGGAGATTCGGTTTTACATATATACCCGGATGCACCGAGCCGCTTTATCATGATAATTTGATTTTCCTCGTTATAATTTGTAAAAATTAAAACGGGGGTTTTTATATTTTGAACTTTAAGATGTCTTAATACTTCAAACCCGTCAACCATAGGCATTGACAAGTCAAGAACTACAACATCAGAATAGCCTTTTTCAATCAGTTCTATTGCATCTTTTCCGTTTTCCACTTCAGATATTACTTCAATATCTTTTTCTTCCCTGATATATGATGATAAACTGTTCAGCATATATTTATTATCATCTGCAAGCAGTATTGAAATTTTCTTTTTCATCGAATGTTAATACAATGTATGAAGTTAATTTATGAAAACCTTAAACTATATTTCTCCGACAACTATACCCATAATTTATTTAAGAACAACCATCTTCAACACAGAACTAAATCCTTTTGAACTTAATCTGTAGAAATAAAGACCGCTCGATAATTTCGATGCATCAAATGAAATAGTGTAGTATCCTGCATCTTTTATTTCATTGATAATAGTAGCGACCTCTTTACCAAGCAAATCATATACTTTTATTTTAACAAGTCCGCTTTCAGGAATATCAAAATTAATTTTTGTAACCGGGTTGAACGGATTCGGATAATTCTGACTTAAATCAAATTTCGCAGGAACTCCGATTTCAACTGTGTTATTCAATTCGAAGTATTCGAAATTCCCGTTGTAATCTATCTGTTTTAAACGATATTTATATTTACCAGTCTGCAAATTATTCTCTTCAAAACTATAACTTACCGGCTCATTGGAATTTCCTTTCCCTTTCACAAACCCTATTTTATTCCAAATCTCTGTCTCATTACTTCTGTATTCTGCTTTCTGCACTTCAAATCCCGAATTATTTTCCTCCATCTCTGTAATCCAATTCAATTTCACATTTCTTGATACTACACTTGAAGTAAATGAAGCAAGTTTCACAGGTGCCACAATAGGATCTAATTGTATATTTAGTAGGGTAGTATTATCATTTGTTATTATTACATTATTAATTGTTTTTGTTTTATAATCAGGTGCTGACGCTGTTACTGTATATGTCCCGGCATAGAGCATGCGGTTATATTTCCCTGTTATAGCATCCGAGTAAACTTCAGAGCTGTCGGTATCATGATTAAGTGTTATTTTTGCTCTGATGTTTTCTCTCGTTTGTGAACTGGTAACAATTCCCGTAAGCCCGTATAATGTTTTCCTCATATAGTTAATAAGCGACCTGAAATTATAATTCCAGAAATACGGAAGCTGTACGGACGGTGGATTTTTTGTGGTTGATATTTCAACAGTGAGTTCTCTTCCTCTTTTAAAATAATTCATATAATCCTGCCTTCCGCCGTATATTCGGTACCATGCTGCTCCATTAGTAACGCCGGGATAGGAACCGCTGTATAAATCCGTCATATAATTACTGTGTGAAAATCTATAAGATATGTTATTATAACTTAACGGTCTTGAAGCTAATGTTAACCTTGTATTATTGCTGACAGAAGAGACCTTCCCGATGTTAACATTATTAGTTGTTTTTAGTACTGTAGCAGTAAGCATATCCGTCAAAAAAGTAGTATTTGTACCGTTAACAGTGGTTGACCTGTTTGACGTTGTGATTGTTCCTGTTCCCGAATAATTCATAAGTGTAGAAAATTTATGAACTGTATCTGCATATTGCCTCGAAACATAAACCCACCAGTTATTATCAGCGGTAAGTGTATATTTACAATCCCAAGGATAATTTACGACTTCTGCTCCTCCGTGGAAATTAGCAGACATAGTGAAATAATTTTGTGTCGCAATATTCATAAAAATCAGTGTTTCAGGCTGTTTTGTAGAAGTGTCTTTTACCGGGTCAGGGAAATTTCTGTTTAAATCGTAGCCGTTTGCATTGTATCTTACGGCACCGCCGACTGTATTATTTCCTCCTTTATATGTCCCGTCAGGATTGGCGAGCGGATTTATCCATATTTCTATATTGTTAACAAGATAAGATATTTCAGAGTTAGTTGCATAACCCGAAAGCAATGTGTCTATCAATCTAAGCATAAGAACATATCCCGTTGTTTCATCTCCGTGTATCGTTGATGTGTACATAAATTTCGGTTCTGCTTCTTGTGTATTAACATTTTTTGAAATTACCGCAAACAGAATTTTCCTGCCCTGTACCGAATTTCCTGCATCTACAATCCTGCATAATGAAGGATATTGTGTGGCAAAATTATTCATCATAGCGATATACTGGTCATAAGTAGGATATACATTCCATGCCTGAATTGCGTCAATGTTTTCTGCCATAGTTAATCCTGTTGCAGTTTCATTAGGAAGAGGCAGAAGTTCAAATTTGTAGCCGAGTTTTAAAAACTCGTTAAATTCCTTTTCATTTGCAAAAGCATAAACATCATTCCCGATAACATTGTCAATGGAAATTATTTTTGTTAAGGATTCTATCTCGCTCCTCAAAAATATTTTAAACTTAAAAAAAACGATTCCGTCTTTCTTGAGATAACTTTCAATCGTTTTATTATTTTGTTTCGAAACATCTCTCTGAGAATAAACATTTAATGTCGACAGAATCAAACTGAATAAAATCAATAAAATTATTTTTTTCATTTAAAATATATAAAATATTTGACACCCGAATTTATTAACAAAGATTACCACATCAATACTAGTTCATAAATAACAACTAATCACTTTCAAATAATAACCAATCACTTAATCAGAATCGCTTTCTTTGTCATAACATAACTTTCGCCGTTTCCTTCCGCTACTATTCTGTAGAAATATGTTCCGCTTGATAAGCTGCTTGCATTTATTTGAATTGTATAATATCCGGCCTGTTTCTGGTCATTAACAAGGATAAGTGTTTCTCTTCCGCTCATATCATACAATTTTAAAGATATTTTGCTATCAAAGGGGACATCAAAATTAATTTTTGTTACCGGATTGAATGGGTTAGGATAATTCTGGCTTAAATCAAATTTTTTCGGAACACCAACATCAACAATGCCTGCGAGTTCGAAATATTCGTAGTTCCCGTTGTAATCAATCTGTTTTAGTCTGTATTTATATTTTCCCGTCTGCAAATTCCTGTCTTCGAAAAAATAATTTGTTGGCGAATTCTTCGTTCCATTTCCTGGCACAAATCCAATTTTATTCCAGATTTCTGTCTCCTGTTTTTTGTATTCTGCTTTCTGGACTTCAAATCCTGAATTATTCTCTTCAGATTCCGTTACCCATTTTAATTTAACGTCTCTTCCAGATAGGGTTAAAATAAACGAGGTTAACTTGACAGGTAATGGACCTTCAAAAGGATTTCCATCATCAAAGTTTCCCCCCATTCCAAACTGACTGAATCCGGTCATACCTGTTCTTTTTATTATCGGGTCTTCATTGGAACCATCACCTTCTATATGCGTTCCATTTACAGACCAGTCATTGCCAGCCCCTGATCTTTTAAGAATTCTTACTTGCGGATGATTTGTTATTTCAAGGCCTGTTGGATTAAATCCCTGTCCCCTGAGTGTTAAATCATATGTTCCACCTGTCAGACCATCTCCCGCATCTAATTGCCAGTATCCTCTTTGACTGTATGTATTAATCTCATAGCCATCATCATTTAAAGGAACTTGGGAATTGCTCCCTGGATTTAATGATACAAATTTTGCGGTTACTGATCCGCCTGTGGAAGGTGCATCGGTAAATGATAATGTTACCATATTTACGGATGTCACCGTTCCTAATGGGAAATATATATTATTAACCGTCTGATTATTAAACCATCTTTTAAATCCGCCGGTTGCTCCAGTAACAATTCTCGCATTTCCGGAAATATAATTACCGCGTGCATTCGTTCCTGTCCCCAGCATTAATGTATATGAACCTGTATTTACAATTCCGTTTGTCATAGTCAGTGTTGCTGTTCCCTTAACAGTCGCATTTTTATTAAATGTTACAACACCACTTGCCTGGAAAGTCAGATTATTAAGAATAGTACCAGTTGCAACAGGAAGTTCGGGTCCGGTCGTAATATCTGCCGTATTGGAATAAATTACATTGCAGTTTGTATTAAAAGTCGGAATTGCATAGATTGAACCGTTTGAGCGGTTAATTGTTGCATTATCTGCTAAAGAAAGTCTCGTACCATCTGTTGTCCCGTTCCTAAGCTGCCCACTCATTAAGTATAAAGTTCCTGAAACTGTTCTGTTTGCATGCAACGTTATATTACCTGTAGAATTAATTATTACATTATATGGTCTGTAAGTACTTTGCCATTCATTATTTGTTGTTGTAAGTGTACCTCCTGTGTAGGCTAATGTAGCAGCAGAACCGTATATAACGGGATTACTAGGATTAGTACCAGAAACCACCCAGTAACCGGATGCATAATTAAATGTTCCGTTGACTGTTAAAGCATTAGCATTACTGCTATAAATACTCCCTGCAGTACCGTTAGTTAGGGTTCCGTTTATTATTAATCTTGAAGTCTCCAATATATTCAATCCGCACAACCCCTGAGTTGTGATGTTATTGTAATTATATAAACTTGAACCCTCTGCAAAAGTCATTTGTACTCCGTGCCTCAGAGCAAGTTGTCCGTCCGCCGAGCCATCGTTTGTTATAACCGAGCCGCTGTTGACCGTAACAGTGCTCGTGGAAGTCCCTGTCGGGTAATTAAAATTAAGAGCCCAGTAGATATTTACGGTTCCGCTTATACTGTGTGATTTTCCGGTCCCGGTAACCTGTAATCTGCCTCCGTCAAATCCCCCGATATTTACTGTTGCCCCTGTATTTACAACAAATGAACCAAGAACTGATAGTTGCAAAATGTATGGCGTGCCGATATCAGCGGTTGTCAGTGTTGAATTAACTGTTAAATCATTACAGAAATAATCGTCTTCGACATAAACAGAACCGTCAATAATAACATTATCTCCGTTCGGAACTACGTTGCCAATCCAGGTTGAACTTTCACCCCAGTTACCACCCGTTTCAGTACTTGTAATGGTCGTAATTTCACTTGATGTCAGGGAAATTTCATCTATTCCGATGCATGCATTATTTGAAAATCTGTCATCAGTTCTCCACGTAAAGACAAGCCTTTGCGTAGTACCTGCATACGACGGATCTAAATAAACAGTAATCTCTGCATAAGTTGTTTGGGCATCGGTCAGAGCAAGAACCTGTCCTGTTGAAAGTAACGAACCTCCTGTAACCGTAGTTGTTGCCGGGACAACGTGGACGTATAAATAATCACCGTCAGGGTCAGCATTTTTATTAATAAAATTAAAGGTCAGTTTAATTTTTGATTCCCCTGAAGGTATGGTAAAATTTCTGTAAATATGATTTACATTGCTTCCCGTTAATCCGTTCCAGTTTGAACTGTTACCTGTTATTACTTCCCTTGAGCCCTGTGTAGGACCCGGAGGATTTAATGTCGATACGTAAAATCTGTTATTTCCGCTAAAAGCTTCAGACCATCCGTTTGCCGCAAACGTTGTTCCTAATTCAAATCCTCCTGCACCTGACGGATCAATTATTGTTGTTGCATCAGGATTCATTTCCGGTTTCCCGATTGATAACTCTTTTATCGAATAACTCTTATTAGACTGCTTCAGTTCATTTCCTGTCAGTGTATATTTATCTGTTTCCTCCTGCCCGTGTAAAAGCAGAGGCAAAAAAATTAATACGGTAAGTATTATCATTAATTTTTTCATCTTAATATTTCCTCCCGGGAAAAACTCCCTTTGAATTAATATTGGTTCTTAAAAAACTTGTTATGAAATTTGTACTCCCTGTAAAACAGAAAAGGCAGGCAAGACTATGGAAAACAATAATGCCCGCCTTTCTTAGAGGGAGTAAACTTATTATATTTTTATTATTATTTTTCATTTTAAAAAATTCTGTTCAATAATATAAAGTTAAAGGTCCCTTCGATAAATTTTCAATTGTTTTACGAAACCTGCCCTTATTATATTAAAATAATAAAGTGTGTAAAAATAGTAATTTTGGTAGAGATATGCTTGTAGGACAATGTAACATTTTTTTGTAAGAAATATCTTACAAAAAATCAGCGCTTTAAGTCAACCAAATACATATAATTAAAAATATAATGAGATATGATTAAGAATTTATGATTCGGATTGCGATAAAATAAAATTTTTATTTCTTTATGCTCTCGAGATAGCGAATGATGAGTTGCTCGTATGCTTCGGTATATCCTTCCTGTTTAAGACGGAGAAAGTCTTCCTGCAGAGCATTAATAGAATTTGGTCCTGAAATTACTATTTCGGGCGGTGAAAGCCGGATGATATTTTCGCCCGGGCGTGATTCGCGTTTCTGTTCGAAATCTTTTTCGCGCTGCGATAACTGAAATTCCAGCAAACGGGATAATATTTTATTCTGCCTCTGTAAGGTTTCTTCATTAATTTTGTATTGCTCCAAATCACGCTCGATTTTCTGCATTTCTTTAGCAATTTCTTCAAGGTCGCCGAGCGGTTTCTCGCCCCGCTTTTTCATCTCTTTCATTATTTCGGCGTTGAGTTCTTCGAGTGTCTTTCTGTTCTGTTCCTGCTGAAGTCTTAATTTATCAATTTCATCTTTCCTGTTTTCATCCGTATCCTGACCGTCCTTGCCGTCCTGCCCGACCTTTCCGTTCTGACCGTATTTCTGCATCTGATTATTCATACCCTGCTGCATTTGTATCATCATTGCAAGTTTCTGCATTAATGAAGACATTCTTGAACTGTTTCCCGGCTTTCCGCTTTTGGATTGTTTTGACATTTGTGAAATCATTTCTCCCAGCATATCGGAAGCATTATCGAGAGATTCTTTTGCTTCCTGCTGATTCGGAATTGCTTCGTTTTTCTTTCCTTCCCGCAATTCATTCCCCGCCTGCTCCATATTGTTGTATGCATTACCCAGTTCCTTTCCGAGTTCGGGAGTAATTTGCAGACCTTCTTTCGATAAACTATAAAGGTCGTTTATATCCTGTGATAACTCGTATTCAAGTCCCTTTTGCTCACCGCTTCGCCGGTTCATATCACTCTGATTGCCGGGGTCTGTTTCTTTAGTTTTACTTGTTAATTCACCCTGCTCCTTACTTAGTTTGTCAATGCTCTGTTTGATATCCTTGAGTTTGTTCAATGCCTTTTGCATTTTATCGTCCGAATTCATTGCATTATCCAGTGCATCCATCATATCTTCGCTGAATTCGTTCAGGTCGTCCATTATCTCTTCCTGTGTTGATTCCGAACTTTCCTTTTGACCGCTTTTCAACTGGTCGGAGGATTTATTCATTTTTGACTCAGTGCTTTTCTGATTCATCTTTTGCCTTAATGCTTCAAGATCTGCCGTGCTGAATTCATCTTTCGTGCTTTTCATATTCTCTATGAGTTTGTCAAGTTGTTCCTTCCAGTTTTTTAATTTTTCAGAAATGTTTTTTTGCTTCTGCGAAAGTTCGTTCATCTTAGCGTTATCGCTTTTTTCGGATTTACCTGTCTCCTCTTTAAGTTCACTTTGCTCTTTTGAGAGTTCATCGAGTTTTTGTGTAAGTTCTCCGAACTTCTGAAGGTTCTCGATTTTCTTCATAAGTTCGAGAAGTTGCTCAAGTTGTTTTTTAAATGCCTCTTCGTCAAAATTCAGATTGCGCAGTTCTTCCTGCATCTGTTCGCGGTTGTTTTTCTTTAGTGCTTCAAGCATTTTTTTCAGCATTTCTCTGAATTCGGGAGTGTTGATTTTCCCGAACTGCTCCTGAAGTTTCATGAATTCTTCAAGAGTCTTTTCGCTTAATGTGGGATTCTGATGAAGTTCGTCGAGCATATTGCCCATTTTATCCTGCGATGCATCAAGGTTCGACTGCAGACGTTCGATTTTCTCCTGCAGTTCTTTTCTCTGTTGTTCGTTTATCCCGAGTTCCTCCGTATTTCGCAGATTTTTCTCAAGTTCGGCTGATTCCCGTTTGAAATTTTTTATGTCTTCAAGGATTGCCTTCAGATTGCTTTTAATATCCTTTACGAATGATTCCAGTTTCTTAAGTGATTCGAAAGGTGATATATATTTTATATATCTTGGTTCTGTTCTCGCTGTTTTTCCTGCGTTGTCTTTAACTTCGAGATAATATTCAACTGCTTCGTTTTTTGATAATCTGAAAAATGAAATGTCCCACGCAAAAGGTACTTCGAGAACGGTGGCGTCTTTGTTAATTATCGGAATATCAAGAGATGTGTATAACCCTGCCGAAGCCGAAGTGTTAGAATTTGTTTTTCTGAAATAGATTGTTAATGAGGAAAATCCGTAATCGTCCGTAATTCTCGCTCTTACCTGTATTTCTTTTTCTCCCTGAACGTAATAATCCGTTTCTTTCGGTTCTGTAATATTAATCTGCGGGGGTGCATCGTTAATTACTTTTAGTTCATACATTTTATCTTCCCTGTTGAAACTGCCGTCTTTATCTTTCAGAACAAATGAATACGAACCGCCCGAAACCGCATCTATTATTCCTCTTGCGGAATCTCCGCCTGTTTCAAACGGAATAAAATTTTTATTCAGTTCAATCCCTGCCGACGATATGTGTTTGCTGGATTTTATTTCAAATTCAATTTTACTGCCTTCCGGGCAAACGATATTACCTTCATTTTCATTTAACTGAAAAGGTTCACGTTTTGTATAAGTGGGGGGCGTAACTTTTATTCTGAACTGCTTAACGACGGGATATTCAATTAATGTAATATCGTACTTCCGCGATTTTACATTTTGATATACGGCGTAATATTTGATATCGCTGTTAATATTTTCAAGCGTATATGCGAAATTGTTATCCGAAACCGGCTTTAATTCTGCATCGGATGTATTTAACAATTCCCCGTCGTATGTGTATGTTTCGAATATCATGCCGAGATGTCCGGCTTTAAAATTTTCATTTGTTGATTTGATTTTAACTGTCAATACCGCACTTCCGCCTTTTACTACATTCACATCACCGGGTTCAAATTCAAAAAGTATCCCGTCGGTATCGTTAATATATTCATAATTGTAATTCAGAAATTTGTTAAATGATGATATTAATGAATCCGGAAATATTGCAAAAGACAATATTATTACCAGCACTGCCGCAATCAATTTAAAAAATAAATTTTTTACCTGCCTGTACGGGATATGCGACGCAAGGTTCCTTTTGTAATATCTTGTTTGAATTGATTCCATACCGGCGGATATCAATTCGTTTGAATACAGATTCTTTTCCTTTGTTTTTTTTGTGTAACTGAATACAGACAGGGAGTTCGAAATATTATCCCTGATATCAGGATAATTCATTCCAACTTTTTTCGAAAAACCTATTAAATCGAACGGTCTGATAATCCCCTTTGAATAATATATAATAAAAAATATTACCGCGGAAATAAATGCTCCTGTCACTCCCCAAAAAGCAATTGTTCTGAAAGTTGAACCGAAATGAATAAAGGCGCCTGCAAGCACTAATATAAATGCAACTGCAAAAAATATTATATGCGTGTAGAGTATAAACTTGAGAAAAGTAAAATTTAATTCTTTAAGGTTAACTTTTTTTAGTTTCTCCTTAAATTCTCTGTAAATATATTCGGTATGTACAATTCCGTTCGGCATAATCCTGCTACTCTTAAAACTAATATAGATTACATCAGGTTTCAATACATTTAGGAATAAAGATTATAAGCGGGAAAAGTGTTACAACAAAATTTTCCGAATACCTGCAAATGACATATAATATAATTTTTCTCAATTCAACAAACTGAATACAACGGATAAAGCATTGTATTAACAACGCCGCCAAAAAGAAATTACCAGGAATTTTCAGGGTTAAACTTTTGTTTTTATAGTCAAAGACGTGGTTAACTATATTACTTTATAATAAGTTACGGATTAACTAAATTGCAGAAAAATAATAATATAATTTTACCTTTTTTATACATATTACTTGCTTTCGTCCTGTGGTTTCTGATGTTCGTTGTTAAGCCCTTTAACTTCTGGCTTTCAATGGCGGTTTCAACTTCTGTTTTATCTGTAATTTCTTTCGCTCATTACAGAGACCATTTCAGAAAAGATTATAATTATGTAAAAGAAATTTCTATCGGCATCGCAAGTGCAGTTATTTTGTACGGAGTGTTTTTTTTAGGAAAAATCATTCTTGATAATATCGGAATAATACCAAATCACGAGCAGAATATTTCGGGAGTATATGCAAATAAAGGTATTTTACCCGGCTGGCTGATTGCCGTGCTTTTGTTTTTCCCGGTTGGATTCGGTGAAGAAATTTTCTGGCGGGGATATCTACAGAGAAAATTTTCTGAAAAATACGGAAAATCTATTGCGCTCGTTATCACCGTATTTTTCTATACCGCGGTTCATATTCCTACTTTGAATCCCGTACTTTTGCTTGCTGCTTTTCTTGTGGGAATTTTCTGGGGACTAATGTTTAACTGGCGGGGAAATATTGTTGCGGCTCTCGTTTCACATATGGTATGGGACCCTGTGATTTTTATTATTTTACCTTTTAATTAAAAAACTTATATTTATTTATATGACAGAAAATAATACAAAAAAATCAAAATTGCAGATCTGGATAATGGCTATCCGTGCCTATGCTTTTCCTGCATCGGTAGTTCCCGTACTATACGGTTCCCTGATTGCAGTTATTCATAAGGATATCAGTTTTAATTTTTTCCATTTCTTCCTGACGCTATTCGGAGCTATGCTGGTTCACGTCGGCGCAAATATTGTAAACGATATTTATGACTTTAAAAAGGGGATTGATAAGAAGGACGAAGAAATCGGAATACCGCACGGCGGTTCAATGGTGCTGTCTCTGGGGTTAGTAACGATGAATCAGATGAAGGTCGCTTCCGTGATTACATTCATATTGTCAGGTATTATAGGACTTTATCTTTGGAGCGTTACAGGTGTCTGGATATTCTACCTGATGATTTTCGGATTATTCTGTGCCCTGTTTTATACGGCTGCCCCGCTCCAGTTGAAATATAAAGCCCTCGGCGATATTATGGTTTTTCTTGCTTTCGGAACGGGTATGACGCTCGGTGCTTATTACGTTCAGGTCAGGGAATTTTCCTGGGTACCAGTAATTCTGTCCATTCCTTTCGGATTTCTGATTGATGCAATTCTCCATTCCAATAATATACGGGATATTTATTTTGACGGTGCATTCGGTGTAAAAACTATTCCAATTCTCGTTGGAGAAAAACTGTCACGGTATTTTTATTATTTTCTTGTAATAGGTGCTTATCTTTCCATCATAGTATTCGTTTTGCTGGATTTACTGCCCTGGCTCGCACTGCTTAATCTGATTACACTTCCGACTGCTATAAAACTTATTAAGATGGTTAAAAATATTCCGCCTTCCGGAATTCCGAGATGGGAATTCGGAACAAAGCATAATATTATGACTGCTCAGTTTAATATGCAGTTTGGTCTGACACTTACCGCAGGAATATTAATATCATATATAATAAGTCTCCTCTGACTTTATTACTCTCTAATCTGATTGTTAAAAAAATCAAAGCCGCAGATTATTACCTGCGGTTTTGATTTTATAAACCCTCCCACCCATTCCTGATTCATAACCCTGACAAATCTTAACCCAAACATTAATATTTTACTTAATTTACTCATTCGATGAACAAGTTCATCGAGTGAGTCCGACAAATCTATCGGTCAAATTGAATATATATTCTTAATCCTTTATTGAATCAAAGTACTCTCTGAATATTCTCCACTCCCCCTTTGTGTCTTCACCCCTGTACAGCCGAAGTGTTTTCACTCCCTCTTCGTTAATCTTTTCGGAAATGTATTTCTGAAAAAACTTCACGTTAACATAATTGTAGTCTGTTGAATCAAATGCAATTTCAAAATTACTTAATTCAAGTTTTATATTACTGACATTTTTAAAAGAGACACTTATTCTTTTCATTCTCTCGTCTTTATTTATTCTTTCCCCAGACTTGTCAAGATACAAATAATCTTTATCAAGTAATTTTTTATACTTGTTAATATCTTTTGCCTCCCAGGCATTTTCCCATTTGCCGACAAATCTAAAAATTTTTGCTTCTTCCGAAAAATAATTTTTCGCTATATACGTATACCCGTAATATGAAATCAATGCCGCTAATGCTATAACAACAGTAATAATAGTTATTGTTGAAATAAATCTGATTCTGCGTTTTCTTAATTTTAACTGATATCTGCTTTCATACTCTTTTGCGAATTCCCCTGAATGACTTTCTGCCGGATGTGCCGCAATTCTGTTTCCGCAATACTTGCAATAAACCGAGTCCGTTTCTATTTTATCGCCGCACTTGACGCAAGCATAATAAGTTTGTGAAGATTCTCCGGAATTCAGTTCCCTGATTTGTTCAATCGTCAGGTTACCGACATTGACTTTATCTTTTTTTGAATGAGGATTTTGTCCGCAGCCGTAAGTTGTACATCCGCCGTTCTCCTCCCAGCATTCCTTGTGATGAGGAGTTCCGCATTCTTTACAGTACTGCAGTTCGTTATCAGATTTAATATTTGACTGGCAATACGGGCAGTTCAAACCGCTACACCTCTTTGAAGATTTCCGAATTAACGAATTCAGGATGAAATTCCTTTTTCCCCGATTTAATTGTTATTATATCGTTGAAAGGGATACCTGATTTGAATAATTTTCTTTTTGCAAATTTTCCCGCAATTTCCGAATCGCTGCTTATGTTATTTAATATAACCGGCTCTAAAATTTCATTACCTTCTTTTATATCACTCTGACTCAATAAATTCATATTTATAAACTCCGCCAGTCTTCTTGCTCTCCCCTCTTTCTTAAAATCATAAACAATCTCGTTATTAAACTGTATTGAAAATTTTTTCCCTTTAAAATTTATCTCCGATAAATTAATTAAATCTTCAAATGTTGCATTTTTAAATTCAACACTTACGGGAATGAAATTTTTAAACGTGCTGTGCGACAGGCAATTTTCGTTTTTCTGATATTCGACTATGTAGGAATCGTTCGTGTTTCCGTTGAATATAAATCCCTTTCCCTTCAGTATTAATAAATCTTCTCTGTTATGCAGATATTTTACCGCTTCCTGAACCTGAACACCAGCTATGATAGATGATATTGTCGGGGTCGTGGGAATTTTACCGGATGCAATTTCCTCTATACCGAGCATCAGGCAGGATTTTCTCCTGTTAAGGAGTTTATAATCAATTTCGTTTAATGTACATTCATAACACGCTGTATGAGGAGGGATGAACATTCTCGCAACGCCGGAGAGAACTTCAATAGCACCGTCAATCATCGGTTTGCTTACTTTATAACAGCACTGATTAATATACAATCTCGCTTCTCTGTTATCCAGTCCGCAAATCACCAGATCCATTTCCCTGAAAATACCGAGTCCGAGGTTAAAAATATTTCCGTTGCAGTAGAGTAAATTAACTTCGTCGTTGATTTCCTTTGCCCTTCTGCAGGCTGTTTCTGCTTTGTATTTTCCCTCGTCCTCCGGTCTGAAGAGAACACTTCTTGATAAATTGCTTTTTTCAATTCTGTCCGTATCAACTGCATAAATGTTCCCGCAACCGAGCATTGCAAGATTTTTTATTATTTCATTTCCGAGTGCACCGCATCCTGCTACTAATATTTTTGCTTTCTTTAATATACTTAAGTTCCACCACTGTATCAGTTCCAGCCTTGAGTAGCGGTTTTCCTCGATATCGAATTTTTCCGGATTGTTCATTTTATTTAGAATTTACCCTGCGGTAATTTCAGGAAATAATCTTAATACATCACCGTCTTTTACTCCTGCTTCAGCCAGAGTCTGTGTTTCCGTTAACTGCTTTCCCGATGCTTTGTGATGAAATTTATAGGATAGCGGGTCACCGTCAGGTCCTGTCAGCGGCATTTTCATTTTCGGAAGCAGTACTTCCATTATTTTTTTTATCGGAGCATTATCCGGCAGCAATGCCTCCTGCTGTTTGTTTCCCGTCGCATCTATTATTGTTACATTTAACTTCGCCATGCTTTAATTTATTAAATTTTGCTCTTTTCTAAAATGTAAAAATACTGATGTATCACTTTTTTCCCGATTTCGCCAGTATAAACTTTATGTCGAAGATACGCCGCGACGGAAACTTTCTTTTCTACAAATATATCACCACTACGTGGTTTCAGAAACTTTACGAGCTTTATCAACTTTCAACTTTATTTACTTTCGTGTATATTTGTTGTTTAAATTCTCAACCTATGACCTACATTTTACAATCTATCGAAAGTTTATTATCACAGATAAGTGATTTTGTGTGGGGTGTTCCGCTTCTTGTTTTACTTCTGGGAACGCATATTTATCTTACCATCAGACTGAGATTTATTCAGCGTTTTATCGGAAAGGCAATTAAGATTTCATTTAAAACAAAAAAAGAAGGTAAGGGTGACATAAGTCAGTTCGGAGCGTTAACTACTGCTCTCGCAGCCACAATAGGAACCGGAAATATCGTTGGTGTAGGCACTGCGATTGCAGCAGGAGGTCCGGGTGCGGTTTTATGGATGTGGCTAACGGGTGTTTTTGGTATTTCAACTAAATACGCCGAAGCGCTGCTTTCGGTTAAATACAGGGTTCAGCATAAGGATGGTTATTTTGCAGGAGGTCCTATGTATGTGCTTGAAAGAGGACTTAAACAGAAATGGCTGGGTGTTTTATTTGCAAGTTTTACTGCTGTGGCGGCTTTTGGTATCGGCAATACTGTTCAGGCAAATTCCATTGTTACTCTAATTCAGGATACATTCAATCTGAATCCGATGATTCAAAATCTCTTTTCCGGTCTCGGAATGAATGAATTTGCGGAAACTATAAAAGATATTAATTTAACTCCGTGGATTAGCGGATTTATTTTATCTACAATGACAGCATTTGTTATTTTTGGCGGTATAAAATCAATTGCATCGGCTTGTGAAAGACTTGTACCGTTTATGGCAGTGTTTTATATTCTAGGAAGTATTGTCCTCTTGATTATGGGTTATAAAACTATTTTGGATTCAGTTGTTTTGATTTTTAACAGTGCCTTTACGGGACAGGCTGCTGTCGGAGGATTTCTCGGAGCAGGTATGAAAGAGGCGGTGAGGTACGGAATTGCACGCGGACTTTTTTCAAATGAGTCAGGGCTTGGAAGTGCTCCCATTGTAGCTGCTTCCGCACAAACGAAAAATCCTGTCAGACAGGCACTTGTTTCTTCAACCGGCACTTTCTGGGATACTGTTGTTGTCTGTGCTTTGACGGGACTTGTACTTGTGAATTCAGGTGACTGGAAACACGGGGTAAGTGGTGCTTTACTTACAAAAGAAGCGTTTTCTGAATTTCATATTGTAGGTCCGATTTTATTGTCGGTGGCATTGTTTACATTTGTTTTCTCAACTATTCTCGGCTGGTCATTTTACGGTGAAAAATCAATCGAATATCTCTTCGGTGAAAAGTCGGTTAAACCGTATCGTATTCTCTGGGTCATTGCTGTTATGGTCGGCTCTATTGCTTCTTTACCCGCTGTCTGGCATTTTGCGGACATTGCAAACGGCTTGATGGCTGTTCCCAATATAGTTTCTCTCCTTCTTTTAAGCGGTATTATTGTTAAAGAAACAAGAAAATATCTGTGGAATGACAGACTTGAGGATAGGGAACATAAATAATCCCTGTTTCCTCATCCGATGAACTTGTCGAAAAGCCCGTATGAACGAAGTGTATCGTGATTCATCGGATAAGGAAATAATAACAGCAGTTTAGAAATTATTTATTAATCCGAAATGGATTTTCCCGTCCAGAAAACCGTCCCCTTTTCCAAGTGCATAACTGACTCCCACAATTCCTATTCCTGTTTCTATCTGCGCCCCGATGCCGTATCCGTATAAAAATCCTTCCTGTTTCGGTATCTTAGCAAGTAAATCCTCATTAAGGAAATAATAACCCGCATCAAAAAATGTAAAAAGGAAACTTCGTCTCGAAATTGAATATCTGATTTCAAGATTCCCGTATGCGAATCTCGAAGCAAGAAACTGCTCGTCTCTGTATCCCCGTATATTCCTGTTTCCGCCTATTCTGAAATAATCCGATTCTTCAAGTTTACTCGATATTACTTCTCCCCAGAATAATTTCATGAAAGTTGTCTGCCTTTTCAGAAATGAATAGAATAAATCTATATCGGAATAATATTTCTGAACAGAAAAACTGACGTTTGCCTGATTATAAATTTTCTTGTCGCCGTATATGTATGAAGCCCTGTAAACTATTCCGCTTGACGGATTGTATATGTTGTCTCTGCTGTCGTATTTAACTTCAACTCCCGTATATAATATCCTCGAATCCGAAACTATCTGTATGCTGTTTGAATCGGTTGACGGAATAATTCTGTCATATCCGCCTATCAGTGAACCTGTAATCCGAGTCGAAATTAAAAGGTCTGATTTGAATTCAAATTTTCTTTTTGTATATGTAGAGTCCTGTATTCTCTGTAAAAAACCCGCATTCATATTTAACGGCAGTGAAAAGAAATACGGTTCTCCGTATTTGAGTTCAAGTTCCTGCGTGGAACGCCTTTCCTGCTGCCATCTTGCATCAAGCTTCCTTCCCGTTCCGAATATGTTCTTGAATGAAAGATTAACAAGTCCCGTAAAATATCCCGATTCACTTTCTGTTGCAGGCGGAATGTAACCTATTACCCCGTCGAATGTGTTGTTGTTCCCTTCCTTTACTTCAATAAGTAATCCGTTTTTTCCCGATGTCTTTAATGTGTATATTTTCGGCATCTCTACGTTTTCAAAAATATTTAACCGCTCCAGACGTATTTTCGTATCTTCCAGTTTTTCCACTGTTACTGAACTGTCGTTTCCGAGATTTATTTCTCTTTCTATCAGATAATTTTTTGTTGTTTCCGTTCCTGTAATTCTTATTTCGTCAATTTTAACTTTCGTGCCCTCATTCACATCAATTTTTAATTCAAGCAGCGGATTATCTTTTTCATAATATATGTCAATTGAAGATATTGTGATTTTGGTAAAAGGCATTCCCGTTGATTCATAAAGTTTCAGTATAGCTTTTATATCATTGTTCAGTTTGTTTTCATCAAGAAACTGCCCCTTTTTTGTTTCCATTTCACTGAAGATTTTTTCACCGCTTAATACTTTGTTTCCTGATATTTCAATCCTGCCGATTACCGTCTGTTTTCCTTCTGATATTACGATTTTTATATCCGCTAAAACCGAATCGGAAGTGTATATTATTTCCGTGTTTTTTATTTGCGCAAATAAGAATCCGGACTGCCGGTATTTTTCTCTGATTGATTTTAAATCCGTTTCAAGCTGACTTGTACTGAAAATTTTATCCTTGCCGGTAGCCATCGAACTGAGAATTTCATAAGAGGAGAAATATTCGTTTCCGGATATTTCAATTTGGTTTACTGTTGCCTGTGAAAATACAGTACCGGAAAACAGAAAAAATAACATTGATAATTTGTAAAAATAACTTCGCATTACCTGTCGGCATTGATGCCGTTATATTTTTCGTATGCGTTTATTATTTCTTTAACAAGTTTATGTCTTACTACATCTGTTTTTTTGAAGTAAACAAATGCAATACCTTCTATTCCTTTAAGAATTTTCTGGATTTCTATTAGTCCCGATATCTCCCTGCCGGGCAAATCCGTCTGCGTGTCATCACCGGTAATGATTGCTTTGGAATTTGCACCAAGCCGTGTTAAAAACATTTTCATCTGCATCGAGGTTGCATTCTGTGCTTCGTCAAGTATGACGAAGGCATTGTTGAGCGTTCTGCCCCGCATATACGCAAGCGGTACGATCTCTATCGTGTTTCGTTCAAGATAGGTTTTTAGTTTATCGTATGGTATCATATCTTCGAGTGCATCAAATAAAGGCCTTAAATACGGGTCAATTTTCTCCGATAAATCACCCGGCAGAAATCCCAGACTTTCACCTGCTTCCACCGCAGGCCTTGCCAGTATAATTTTATTAATCTCCTTGTTCTTGAGTGCTGACAGGGCAAATGCTACTGCAAGGTATGTTTTTCCTGTTCCGGCAGGTCCGATAGCGAAAATTATATCGTTCTGTTTTACCTGTTTTAAATATTCGAATTGTGTTTCGGTTCTCGGTCTTACATAATCATTTTTCTTGAACAATATAATGCTGTTTGTTTCCGCTGAACTTACTCCGTACTTTTCCTTGAATCCGTTTTGCGGACGGTCATCTACCAGATCAAGTACGAGTTTGACGTCGCTTTCTGAAATTTCTCCCTGCCGTTTCTGAAGGAAAAGCAGTTCCCTGAATACTTTTTCGATTTTATCAACTTCTTCCTGCTCACCTTTGATAATAAGCGTCTCACCCCTTAAAACTATAGTAGAATCAAAATTGTCTTTAATTAGTTCGAGTTTTTCTTCTTTCAGTCCGGCAAAATTTACAATATCAATCCCCTGCAGTTCGATTTTTTTTTCGGTATTGTTTGAAGAGTCTTCTATCTTTTTTTCTCCTTTTATTTATTAAAGATAATTTCCTTTTGATAAATAAAAAAGCCCTTATGTGATGCGTAACATAAGGGCTTCTATAAACTATTTGAAGTTCAAAGAAATCAGATTATTTCTTCTTTGGTTCTTCTTTTTTAACTTCTTTTTTATCTTCTTTCTTTACATCGGTACCTTCAGTCTTCATAACTCTTTTTTTCGGATACCATTTGTTTTTGTATTTCTTCATCTTTTCGATGGCTACTTTTTTCTCGGCATCGTTAAGAGGCGGAATTACGAGAACTTGATTCGGATAAATAAGATTCGGGTTCTTAATGGTTTTTGGGGTTTTCGGAGGTGCTGATTTTACACCGTCTTTATTTTTTTCCCAAATTGCGAACCATGCTTTTGGCTCTTTATAGACTTTGCCTGAAATCTTCCATAAGCAATCACCCTTCAGTACTGTGTAGTCATTGGTTTTGGGCTGCGGAGGATTCTTCCATGCATCTAATTCTTTTTTCATCTTGGCTAATCTTGCCTGATAGTCGCCTGTGCATTTTAATTTGCTCTTTTCGAGGTCCATTAACATTTTTTCGGCATCTTCAACTTTTACACCTGATTTATCTTTTTCGTTCATTATCTTTTCAACTTTTTCGAATTGTTTTCTGTATGCTGCCTGATCACCGAATGATGCTAATTCTTCTTCTGCTTTCTTTACTTTTTCATTCTTATCTTTTAAGGTTGCATTCAGATTGCTGATTTCATTGTCAAGCGCATTAATGTCTGCTTGCAAATTTGCAATCGTTTGCTCTTTTTCTGCTTTCATCTGGAGGTATTCTTCCTCTTCAATATTTTCCCAGGGCTCTTCATCCTGTGCAAAGGATGTGGAAAAACCTAAGAATAAGGAGAAAGCGAAGAGCACTAATAACATTTTGGTTAATTTCATTTTATTAAATCTCCTTTTTAAAAGTTTTTTAAATTTTTTGAAAATTTAAAAATAACAAGTACCTCATGGATTACTTGCAGTTTTTAATTAAATCAATATCTTTTTGTAATTTCTTGAGCTGATCATCCTTTTGGTTGATCTGACTTTGAATTTTCTTCTTGTCATTTTCTTTGTTGCTCTTGTCATTTTGTAATTGCTGGATCTTCGCATCTAAATCCTGCAATTCTTGCCATTGCTCTTCGTCGATTCCACCACCGCAACCTATAAAGGCTGTACCGGCCAGGAACGCAACTGTAACGAGCATTAAGAACATCTTTTTTAAATTTGCCATTAGAGAACCTCCTATTTATTGGCTTTTTAAAATTAGTTAATTAAACAGTTCAAAAATACATCTTTTTTATTTCCCTGTCAAGTCAAATTCTAAAAAAGTGGACACTTTTTTGCGACGGATAAGTCATTTAAAAATCAAAACTTATGCCAAATTATCAAAAAATAGACACAAAAATTAATAATTTACACGGAAAAGTCCCGGAAAAAGTTAGAAAATCCCCTGAAGTTCTTAAAGTTCGTAAAGTTTATAAAGTTCGTAAAGTTCTGTATGTTTTATTGTAAAAAACCTCTATGACTATATTCTACAACTAATTTCTAAAAGTATAACATCGAACATCACTCCCACTCAATCGTTGCCGGAGGTTTTGAACTTATATCGTAAACAACACGATTAATTCCCTTTACTGAATTAACAATTTTATTAGAGATGTAAGTAATAAATTCCTTTTCGAAATGATAAAAATCTGCCGTCATTCCGTCCGTGGAAGTTACTGCCCTTAGTGCTACAAGTTTGTCATAACTTCTCTGGTCTCCCATTACTCCAACCGTTTTAACAGGCAGCAATACCGAAAATGCCTGCCATATCTTATTGTAGAGATTAAATTCTTTGAGTCCGTTAATATAAATATCATCCACCTCTCTTAATATTTCAAGTTTTTCCTTTGATATGTCACCGATTATTCTAATTGCAAGTCCCGGTCCCGGAAACGGATGCCGGTTTATAAAATATGAAGGCAGTCCCAGGCTCCTGCCTACTTTCCTCACTTCGTCCTTGAATAACTCCCTGAAAGGTTCAATTAATTTAAGATTCATTTTTTCGGGTAAGCCGCCGACGTTGTGATGCGACTTTATCGTTACTGAAGGTCCCTTGAAAGATACAGACTCTATCACGTCGGGATATAGCGTCCCCTGCACGAGAAATCTTATTTCTCCGCGTGTTTTGGGTATTTTCTTCGCTTCCCTTTCAAAGACCTCTATGAATGTTGTTCCGATTATTTTCCTTTTCTTTTCAGGATCTTCAATTCCTTTGAGTCTCCTTAAAAATAATTCCGAAGCATTTATATGCTTAACTTCCAGTTTGAAATTCTGTTTGAAAAGTCTTATTATATTTCTGCTTTCATTCTTCCTCATTAATCCTGTATCTATATGCATGCATATAAGTTGCTTTCCTATTGCCTTGTGTGTTAATACCGCTGCAACGGAAGAATCAACTCCGCCGCTTAATGCCAGCAGAACAAGGTCTTTTCCCGCTTTTTCTTTTATTTCCGATATTTTTTCCTTTATAAACGAAGATGCTTTGAATAAATGTTTTAAACCGCAAATTTTGAAAATAAAATTGTTTAATATCTCTTTCCCGAATTCTGTGTGATTTACTTCGGGATGAAACTGCAGTCCGAAAATATTGTTTTTTCTGTCTTCAAAACTGCTGACTATCCCGTTCGTGCTTAAGGAGGTAATTTTAAATCCTTCAGGCAATTTCTTTATCGAATCTCCGTGGCTCATCCAGACTTTAAAATTGTTATTTGTCTTTTCAAATAAAATATTTTTTTTCGTTTGTTTTATGACCGTGTGACCGTATTCGTGTACTTTCGATTTTTCAATTTTGCCTCCGAGTAAATGTACCAGCAGATGCAGTCCGTAACATACTCCGAGTACCGGAATATTTCTCTCCGTTAAAAATTTGATTTCCGATTCCTTAATCAGGGGAGAATCTTTCTCAAATACACTCGACGGTCCGCCCGATAATATCACTCCCTTAAGGTTTATGTCCTTACGGCTTTGCGTAAATTTCTTTATGTTTATATTAAACGGATGTATCTCCGAGTAAACCGACATCTCCCTTGTCCTTCTCGCAATTAACTGCGTGTACTGCGAGCCGAAATCAAGTATCAGTATAAAATCTTTTTTCATAATGTTGATTCTATTAATTTAATTGCCCCGTTAAGCGGACTGATTTTCTTTTCGTTAAGTATAATCCTGTTTTTAAATTCTTTTTTAATAATTTCTTTAATTTTCTCCGATAACACATTTTTTTTTGTCAGAATACTGCCGGCAAATGATAATTTGAATTTCTCGTTTTTGGGTTTTTTTCCGATAAAGATTTCAAGATGAAGCAGTAACTCATCAATTGCATCGTTAATTATTGAATTTGCGGTTTTGTTATTGAATCGGGCAAGGTCAAGAACTAACTGTACGGCGAGAGGAGGAAAAAAATCTTCGTTGTATAGTTTTTGTATTAAATTCTCTCCTTTAATTTCAAATACTTTTTCAAATACTTTTGAGAACTCGCTCCGGTAACTGCCTTCGTATATATCATATTCCAGTGCGATAAAATGTAATGCTTTAATGCCAATGAAATATCCGCTTCCCGGGTCACTGAATAATTTTCCCCATCCTCCGACTCTTTCAATCTGACCTTTGTACCGAGCGTATAAAACAGAACCCGTCCCTGAAATCAGAACAATCCCGTCATCCTCTTTATATGCATCATAAAGTGCAATATAAGCGTCACTTTCTACAATTATATTACTTATTTTTGTTTTTCTTTTAAGAAGTTCTTCTGCTTCGGATTTTTGTTCCGGATACCTCAATCCTGCTCCTCCGACGGAAATACCAAGACAATTTTTCATATCAAGTTTCAGTACTCCGGTAAAATGTCTGATATATTTATTCATTTCGTCCGTAAATTCCGTCACCCCTGCCGAAGTATAATGTACAGGAGGATATGAAAGCCCCCTTGCAGAACGTGTTCTCAGATTTTTTATCCGTATGTCCGTTCTCGTTCCGCCGGAATCTATCCCTACTATAAATTTATCCGTTTTTTTAAATTCCATTTTTCAAGATAACCATTTCCTTAAATTTTATAAAGATACTACATTATCCTCTTAAACCCAACCAAATTACGTTAAGTATCTCAACAATTTATACCTGTAACTTGTCACTTTATACTTGTAACTTGTAACTGATATTATTTAACCTCGTTATCTAAAAAACACCTTGATTTTATAATTTATTGATTATATATTAAGATAATTAAATAGGCATGAAAAAATTTGTACTGTTTTTAATAGCGATTTTTATGGTTACGTCTGTGCTGTTATTTG
The DNA here is from genome assembly GCA_964459055.1 of uncultured Ignavibacteriaceae bacterium. Lineage (GTDB taxonomy): Bacteria > Bacteroidota > Ignavibacteria > Tepidaquicellales > Tepidaquicellaceae > Tepidaquicella. The sequence goes on from CAYWMV010000002.1 coordinate 35,027, forward strand.
CCGATTTGACCATTCAGTATTTCACGGGAAAAACAAATTCCGATGGAATTCTTATTGAATGGAAAACCGGTGATGAGGGTGGTGTTTCCTCATTTGACATAGAAAGAAGTGCCGGAAATGCAAATAATTTCATTTACATTGCAAAAATCAATGCCACAGGTAATAATTCGTATTATTCTTATCAGGATAATTCACTTGCCCTGGAATCAACCTCTTCTGTTTATTACTACAGACTGAAGTGTATTAAACCCGGCGGCAGTTATACTTATACGAATAATATTACGGTTGTTTATACCGTTTCGGGAATTAAAGATACCTGGGGCAGTATTAAAGCCATTTTCAGATAGTTCTTTGCATTTAAAAGTTTTTTCTAAATCAAATAAATAACATTATGACAGAACAAACACAAGGTCGTGTATTAAATATCACTCCGGAAGAAATCGAATCCGGAAAAACTATGGCATTCGTTGCCTATTTGATTTTCTTTATTCCTCTTCTTATCGAAGAGCAAAGAAAAAATAAATTCGTGATGTTTCATACTGAACAATCACTGGTAGTTTTTCTTCTAAACATTATTGGTATTATTCTCGGTACAATCGGTTCACTTTTCTGTATCGGTGCTATTTTCTATCTTATTAATTTATTTGCTTTTGTTCTCTGGATAATGGGCGTTATTAATGCATTATCAGGAAATGTGAAAGAACTGCCTCTCGTAGGTCAATTCGGTGCAAAATTCAATTTTGTAAAGTAGATTACTAAATTTTAAATATTTCTTTAAGCAACTGTTCTTCGTGAACAGTTGCTTTTTTATTATTAAAAATATGTTCGAAAAACTTAATAAGGTAAAAACGAGATATAACGAAATTGCTGAATTGCTTTCAAATCCTGAAATAATTAATAATCAGAATGAGTTCAGGAAACTTTCAAAGGAATATTCAGACCTCACCGATATTGTAAATGCTTATGACAGTTATATCAGATTAAAAGAAGAAACAGAAGAAAATAAACAATTGCTGTTTGAAACTAAAGATGCCGAATTCAAAGAACTGGCAAAAGAAGAACAGGAAAGGCTTGAAACAGAACTTCAAAAAACGGAAAATTATATAAAGGAACTGCTTATCCCAAAAGACCCTGCAGATGAAAAGTGCTCCATAATAGAAATCCGGGCAGGAACCGGCGGAGAAGAGGCGGCATTATTTGCGGCAGATTTATACAGAATGTACACAAAATATTTTGATGCAAAAGGATGGAATTTTGAACTTATTAATTACAATGAGTCTTCCACTCCGGGCGGATTAAAGGAAGTAGTGTTTAATGTAAATAAAAAGGGTTCTTACGGTGATTTAAAATATGAGAGCGGCGTACACAGAGTACAGAGAGTCCCGAAAACTGAAGCGAGCGGAAGGATCCATACGTCTGCCGCTTCTGTTGCAGTTTTGCCTGAAGCGGAAGATTTCGATGTAGAAATTAACGAAAACGATTTGAAAATAGATGTTTTTCGTTCGGGAGGTGCAGGGGGACAAAATGTTAATAAAGTAGAAACTGCTATCAGAATTACACACATACCTACAGGAATTGTTGTCCAATGCCAGGATGAACGCTCGCAACTTAAAAACCGTCATAAAGCAATGAAAGTATTACGGTCAAGACTTTATGAGCAGGAACTCGAAAAACGCGATAAGGAATTGTCCGATAAAAGAAGACAAATGGTAAAGTCCGGTGACCGCAGCGATAAAATCAGAACTTACAATTTTCCCCAGAACAGACTTACCGACCATCGAATCGGACTTACTTTGTATAATCTGTCTGATGTGATGGAAGGCGACCTCGATGAAATAATTGATAAACTGAAAACAGCCGACCGGGCTGAAAAACTCTCGTCGGCAGAATAATTTTATTTACCGCAAAGAACTCTTAACACACAGAGAAAAAAACTCAACAGGGGAAAAAATATCAGTGAATTTCAGATATTTAATTATTAACTTTATTTAATAAATTGGAGGTTAAAATGAAAGTTTTTATTAGGTTTATTGTATTTGTCACAATAATTTCTCCGTTATTTTTGTTCTTATTTTTCAACAATCAACCTGTTAATGCAGGATATTATTCAAACTACATTACTAATACCCCCCCTTTACAGGCAAAAATTTTAGATGTTAATAATATTGCCGCAACATTCATTTCATCGGGTACATTCGACCAGCGGTTTATTTATCAGTTAAACACTCCCGGATTCGAATGGCCTAAGGGTTCACAAAAATATGCTGTTTATACCGCCGGTTTATGTATCGTTTGTTATATGGATACTTCTACTCAGCCGGGTGTTAAGAAAATTATAATGAATCAGGCAATGGCTTCATACACAGGAGAGTATGATTTGGGATATAGCCAAAACGGAGTTTATTATTATGACAGCAGATTTAGAATTTACAAAGTAACAAGAGGTGATAATGCACAAAGTAATCCCGACTGGGCTGAATGGGGTAATATGGTTCTTTTCGGTGCACCTTTTGTTGATGTAAATAATAATAAAATCTACGATGCACTGATTGATACTCCGGGAGTAAGAAATGCAGACCAGACTCTGTTTATGTGTATTACTGATGCAAATCAAGACCAACATTCACCGGGAGAAGGATTCGGAGGCGGAACACATCCTATAGGAGCGGAAGTTCATTTAACTGCCTGGGCATATAACCATTCTTTTCTTAAGGATGTTCAGTTTATAAAATGGAGTATAATCAACAAGAGTAAACACCGCTGGGAAAACATCTATACAAGTATTGTTACCGACCCTGATATAGGAAATGGTGATGACGATTATATCGGTTGTGATACTTCAAGAAATCTCGGGTTCTGCTATAATGCGGATAACTATGACCAGATTTACGGAAATAATCCTCCGGCATTTGGATTCCTGATTTTAAGAGGAGTGGAAAACAGGAGTTTTACTCCTATCAAAAGATATAAAATGACATCGTTCACACTATTTAGAGGTTCGGGGTCATCTCCCCCGCCCTGTGAAGCCGACCCAAACGGTGAACCATATCCTGCTTTTTTAATGATAAAAGGATTTAAAAAGGATTCTACCTCGTGGATGGACGTAAGTGAATTACCATACAAAAGAACAAGAACCATTTACTCCGGAGACCCCGAGACTAATAACGGCTGGACAATGTATAAAGGATGTATGGATAATTGCAACAGAGATACAACAGGAATTGTTTACCCTGTTTATCCTATATCAGTTGATAAGAGGTTCTGTATGTCAAGCGGGGCGGACAGCATCGTTACTATTCCGGGCGATTCACAGCAGTTCATTGCAGCACAATTAATCACGCAGGGTTCGAGCAACCTGAATTCTGTTACAAAATTAAAAGCACTTTCTGACAGTATAAAAAACTTCTATAACTTATACATACTTGATACTAACGACTACAGACCAATCATACCTGATACATATTTCCTTTTTCAGAATTATCCAAATCCTTTCAATCCCGGTACTACAATAAAATACCAGATTCCGGAAGCAATTAATGTTTCTATTAAAGTTTACGACATAAGAGGCAGATTCATAACCGAAATAGTCAACAGTATTCAACAACCCGGAACCTATGAAATAAAATGGAACGGAGCCGGATACGCAAGCGGAATATATTTTTACAGAATAAAAGCAGGCAACTTTACGGAAACAAAAAAAATGGTGCTCGTGAAATAAGGACATTTGTCCGGTTGAAATTGCTTATCCGTTAGTTAATAATTCTGTGTAAACCGGCAAAGAAAAATGTATATCACGCATTTCTTACATTCAAAAAAAATCAAAGTGTTTTAAACAATATCTTTCTTTGCGGGAAATACGGAGTGTTTAGTTCAGACTCGTCCGGCTCAGAAATTAAATTGTCCTGATATTTTTCACGGAAATATTCATTTCATAAATTCTATATTCTTATTAATTTACTGCACAAAATAAATTAACTAAAAGGAGCATTTATGCGGGGAACCGTAATATCATTTGACCAGATGTCAAATACAGGAATCATCAGCGGGTATGATGGGAACAGATATACTTTCTACAGACAGGACTGGAGAGCAAATTCATTTCCACAACCGGGACTGGAAACAGATTTTGTAGCAGAGAATTACTTTGCGAGGGAAGTTATGGTTATCCAAAGCAATCCGGTTCAGTACTCTGCGACCATTAAAACCGGTAAGGAACGTATTGCATACATATTGCTCGGTATTTTTCTTGGTGTTTTTGGTGCACATAATTTTTATGCGGGATATAACGGGAAGGCAATTGCACAATTGCTGATTACAATCCTTTCTTTCGGCATCCTGTCGTTTGTGCCTTTTATCTGGGCAATTATTGAAGTTATTACGGTTACTGTTGACAGCACCGGAAGACCTATGACTTAAAATTTTTTTATTGAAAAAGGTTTTGTTATAACCTGCTAACAATTAGAAGTGTAAGGTCGTCGTGCTGTTCGGAATTTTCAGTGAATTTATTTACTTCTTCCGTTATTATTGTCAGAAGTTCGTCAGGTGTTTTTCCGGGATTTTCGGAAAGGATTTTTTCGATTCTTTCAAATCCGAATTCTTTTCTTGCGTGATTGGTTGCCTCGCTCAGTCCGTCCGTGTAAAAAACAAGTTTGTCCCCCTTCATAAAATCAATGCAAACATCGCTTTCAGATGTGTCAGGCGCAATTTCATCAATGGCACCGAGTGTTACACCGTGCCTTTTAATTTTAAAAAGTTCTCCGGTCTTGCCGTCTATTTTATAAGGCGGAAGATGCCCTGCATTAAATAATGAGCAGGTGTTTTTTTCCGTATTCAGTACTGCAAATATCGCTGTTACAAACATCTTTCTGCTTTGTGTCTTTCTTATCATTCGGTTCAGTTTCTCGAATATTTCACGAGGATTTTTTGTATCCTCAAGTACAAGGTGCATACTGCTTCTCAATCCTGAAAGCATTAGTGCACTCGCAACGCCGTGTCCCGATACATCGCAAATGAACACCCCTGTTTCAGTATCGGACAGTTTGAAATAATCAAAATAATCTCCGCCGACCTCCATTGCGGGCAGTGATTTTGCCGCAATTTCCAGTTCTCCTATTTTTATCCTTGGTTCAGGAAGCATTGAAAGTTGAATTTGCCTTGCATAGTCAAGTTCCTTCTTCATCCGAATCGTTTCGTAATTTGTTTTTACGTATTGATTGTATCTTCTTATAAATTTACTGCGTCTCTTGGATTCGGTCGAGTATGATATAAAAAACAGGATTAATGTCAAAATCGAGAATATTAATGTATTTTCAACATCAAGTTCGGAATCAAAAATCAGGGCTGCAATCAGAGGAATGCCAAGAGCAAGACTGTACAACTGTATAATTTCATTTCTTGAAAACTTAAATAATAAAATAACTATACAGAATATAAATGAATATGAAAGTATATTTCTCGTATCATCTGTTCTTACTGTGATTTCAGTATTGTCTTTGGTTTTCGTCGTATCGGTTTTATCTTTTGAAGGTACCTGGCTTGTAACAACCGTTATTTTTTCGCCTTTGTTTAAAAGTGTATTAATAACCGCATTCGCAGTAAACAGCAGAAAGCCCGCAATGAGCAGGTAAATCAGCACTCTTCTTACATTGGAAATACTGTAATATTTTTTAAAATAATATAAGGACAGGATACCGAATACAAATACAAGAAAGTAAAATATAAATTCAACCGATAATGCACCTTTATCAAAAAGTGCGATTAAAAGGTTGATGATTGAAATAAATAAAACTCCGATGAAAAAAGGTTTCAGGAATTTAAGATTCTTCTCGTCACAGTATAAAGAATAAGCGTCATGCTTTTCTAACCTGACATACCTTTCAAACGCTGTAGAGAGATCCATTATTTTTATTTTTCAAAATTTATTTCTGCTCAGGCTTGTACTGCTCGGGTAACTGTCCGCCTTCTCCGAAAAAATATTCCTCAACCTGCTCAAGAAATATTCTGTCCGTGTTAGGACTCGATAAGTCCAGTCTGTACTCATTCACAATCATTTTAAAATAGTCTAAAAACATTTTCCACGCTTCCGCTGATACATTATCAAAAATCTTTTTTCCGAGTTCACCCGGCAAAGGCTGCCTTTTTAATCCCGGCAATTCTTTCTTTAACTTTACGCAATTAACTGTTCTTTGTTCCGTCATAATATATTCTTTTTTATTTTTTCTTTCTCATCCGGTAAACTTGTTCATCGGATGAGAAAACAATCCCGAAAATTGTTATTCGCCGATTATCCTGTCTTCCGATACGGAATTTATTACTTTCGCATTTTCTACTGCTTCTATGAATACGTCCCTGTCTATTATATTGGTTTCCGTTACGGCTAATTCTTCCGATAGTTCACCGAAAAACTTACCAACCTGCGTGGCAATGTAATTATTCGTTGCAATTTTGTATGTCCTGTTTTCATCTATTTTCTCACCGTTTACACTGACGCTTTTGAAAAAATCAGGATTTTTGTTTTTTAACTTTTCCTTATCATATACAATATTCAGCCCCGATACTATGAGAAAATCAGGGTCACCGCTTTTTTCCGTTTCTTTCTGCGCCTCTATGAAATGATTCAGAAGCATTTCAAAAAACAGTTTGCCGCTCACTTCAATAGTGTTAATAGTGTTTCCGAAGGGACTTATTTCCCATATATCCCTCAGTGTAATATCGCCTTTCATCAGGTCTTTTCTCAAACCGCCCGAATTTACGAATGCAACATCAGAATTTGTTTTCGCTCTGAATACATCCGCTTCCCACTGCCCGAGATTACTGTTGATACCGAATCTCTTCCAGTCGTTCTCAAGTGTGCCAATAACTTTGCTTAACTGCTGATTAACATCTGCCTCCATATTATCAACCAATGCCTGCATATTTCTGTCATATATGAGAGAATCAAATACCGTTTCTATTAATTCACCTTTGTATTGAACAATTGTATCCAAATCGGTATCAATTTTCAGTTCAATATTTCCGAGAAATTTCCCGCCTGAACCCGCCTGTGCTATTATTACATTATTTATAATTTTCGGTTTTCTTAAAGTAGAGTGTGAATGTCCGCCTACAATAATATCAACATCGCCGTAATATTTTGTTGCATAAATACTGTCGTTTTCATACCCGACGTGAGTCAGAAGCATTATCAAATCACAGTTTTGTTTTTTCAGTTCTTTTATACCGTATGAAATTGAAAAATCATTATCCATTATATAAATATCTTCGACATTTTTCGGCACCGTCAGTAATCTTAATTCATCATTTGTAATTCCGATAATTCCTATTTTTATACCGTTTATTTCTTTCACTGTTGTTAAATCGGCAAAAAATCTTTTTTCAGGCAAATATATCAGGTTGCCTGCCAGATATTTGAAGTTTGCTTCTCTCAATGCCGAATCAAGTGTTCTTGCTGTATAATCGAATTCGTGATTCCCGAGTGTATAAACGTCTATATTAAATTCATTCAGCAGTTTAATCTGCGAAAATCCTTTTGTCAGAGATGATATCGGTGTTCCCTGAAAATCATCACCCGCGTGAACAACAAGCGACTTGCTGTCTCTGTATTTATTCAGATATCCCATCAGTGAAGCGGAACCGCCCACCATATAATTCACTGTTTCTCCGTCCACTTTCTTTGACGCTTTGTACGGCAGATTCCTTGAATGAAAATCATTCCAGTGAAGAATTCTCAGTTCTTTTATGCTTTCCTGCGAAAACAGCATCCCCGCAGAAAACAAGATTAAAACAATCGTAAAAAATTTTGATTTATTCATATTTTTATTAGGTTTGTTAGATAAAAATATAACACAGAATTCTTATTAAAAATTTGTTCTTTTAAGATAAAACATAAAAGATTGCAGTGGTTTTCTGATAAATTCAGGCAGATATGTATATATATACTGTGATAAGTTTAAAAAATATGCCTTTTTGTAATTCGGATAATCTTTCTTGAACCCCTTTATTAGAGATAAAATTCTTTTCGCCTGTTTTCTCTGAATTCGAAACGATAGATTTTGTCCGGCAGTTGTGTAACAGGCGAAATATTCCGGGAAATTATACATTTTTCCCTCTTTCCCCATTCTCAGCCAGAGATTCCAGTCCTCTATGATTCCGGGCGGGTAACCGCCAACCTTTTCAATAACTTCCTTCCTGAAAAGAACAGTCGTATGTGTAAACGGATTCGAAAAAAGCATAAATTTGCGGATTTCTTCATCAGTTTCTTTCTTGTAATACTTGAACAGGTGATTTCCCTTGTCATCTATCAGAATTACTCCGCCCCCGACCACACAATATTCTTTGTTATTATCAAGAAATTCTACCTGCTTTTTGAGTTTGTCCTTACAGTACCAGTAATCATCGTCATCCATTCGTCCGATATATTTTCCACTCGCTTTGTTTACGCCGAAATTAAGATAATCGGTAATTCCTTCGCTATCGCTTTTCGGAATGGAAAAATATTGTATCCGCAAGTCCTGCTTGCAGTATTTTTCCATTAGTTTAGGCGTGTCGTCTGTTGAAAAATTATCAATAACGAATAATTCCCAATCCTCAAACGACTGGTTTATTACACTGTCAATTGATTTATATAGCGAGTGAGCCCTGTTCTGCGTCGGCAATACAATACTTACAACCGGTACCTTATTTTGCATATAGTTGATTATTCTTCAATACTGGCTAAAATCCTTTTAAACAAACAATAAATATAACTTTATAACCCTTGAAATTAAAGGTAAATCACATCTGTAAGGCACTCCGTTAGGAGTGCAATGTTTATAGTAAAAAAGCATCTCTCACATCTGCAACCCCGGGAGGGGTTGAACATAAGTAGCCGCAGGTGAAAACCACGTGAAAAAGAATATTCTCCAACCCCCGCCTTAAACGGAGTTGTACGCTGAAGCAGTATATGAATAACCAAAATTTTATGCCATCCAAATGGCACTTTAAATATTAGTATAAATTATTAATTTAAAATATTAAATCTCATAAAATGGCTGACAAAGAAAAATTCATACAACACATTAACGAAGGATATAAAGTTAAGGGTGATTATATTGTTCTCGGGACATCTATACTCGAAGGAGAGGCTTTACCCGGAGTACACATTAAACTTCCTCTTAAAACACTAAACAGACACGGTTTAATCGCAGGTGCAACAGGTACGGGAAAAACGAAAACTCTTCAGATACTTGCCGAAGGATTTTCCTCTAAAAGCATACCTGTGTTCGTAATGGATATAAAAGGAGACTTCAGCGGAATTGCAATGCCGGGAACGGTAAATGATAAAATCACCGAAAGAATGAATAAAATCGGGATTCCCTATGAACCAACCGGATTTCCTGTTGAATTCCTTACCATATCGAATGAAAAAGGTACCCGGCTGAGAGCAACTGTATCAGAATTCGGTCCCGTCCTCTTTTCAAAAATGCTCGGACTTAATGATGCCCAGACGGGTGTTATGGCTATGATTTTTAAGTATTGCGATGATAACGCACTGCCATTGCTTGACCTTAAAGATATGATTAAAATGCTTCAGTACATAAGCAATGAAGGTAAAGATGAATTGCAAAAATCATACGGTAATATCGCAACTACTTCAGTCGGTACTATATTGAGAAAAGTAATAGAACTCCAGCAGCAGGGTGCGGATTTGTTTTTCGGAGAACAATCGTTTGAGGTTGAAGACCTTGTGAGAACTGATGAACAGGGAAGAGGAATTATTTCAATCATCAGGCTCACGGATATTCAAAGCAAACCGAAATTGTTTTCAACGTTCCTGCTCTGCCTGCTTGTGGAAATATACAATACTTTCCCCGAAGAAGGCGACCTCGATCAGCCGAAACTCGTTATGTTCATTGACGAAGCACATTTGATATTTAACGAAGCCACAAAAGAACTTCTCGACCAGATAGAAACCATAATTAAATTAATCCGTTCGAAAGGTGTCGGAATTTTCTTCTGTACACAAAATCCCGTGGATGTCCCTGACTCTGTTCTCGCGCAACTCGGTTTGAAAATTCAGCACGCATTAAGAGCGTTTACCGCTAAAGACAGAAAGCAAATCAAACTTACTGCGGAAAATTATCCGATATCTGAGTATTATAAAACCGAAGATATGCTTACTTCGCTTGGAACAGGCGAGGCGGCTATCTCCGTGCTTAATGAAAAAGGAAATCCCACTCCCCTTTCCGCAACCCTGGTTACCGCTCCCCGTTCGAGAATGGATATTCTTACTCCCGGAGAAATTGATTCGGTTGTATCAAAATCAAAACTCGTTAAAAAATACAATGAGGTTATTGACAGGGAAAGTGCCCACGAAATATTGACAAAGAAACTGGAAGAATCTGCAAAAGAAGAAGAGGAACAAAAGAAAGAAGATGAAGAGACAAAAGAGAAATCAGAAAAACCCTCAACGGTTGAGAAAGTACTGAAAAGCACTACCGCAAGACAGGTCGGAAGAACCGTTGCAAGGGAAATTACACGCGGAATCCTCGGAGTACTCGGCATCGGAGGCAGCACACGAAAGAAAAAAAGTTGGTTTTAATATGACTAAAAATCTCATATATATTATTTTTTTTGTTATTCCGGTAATTCTGTTCTCCTGTTCAAAGGAAGAACCAATGACACCGGAAGACAGTCAGATTGTTTATGTCTGTACGAGCAATTCGGCAACAACTTATCACACCGACAGAAATTGTCCCCGGCTGAAAAACTGCGGTGCCGATATACTTGAAGTGACAAGAAGAAAAGCCCGTGAGAATGAAAGAATCATCTGCAGTGACTGTGCCAGACGTGATGATATAAAAATCCGCGATACTCTTAAATAATTTTCCGTATAAGCCGTTTTCAACTGTTGGAAAATCTCCTCAGAGTAATTTAAAGTACATAAATTCAAAATTAATTAACACGGTGACACATTATTATAATAAAAGTATTGAAGAATTATCCGAACATCTGAACGTTCCGTTATCGGGGGGCTTATCCGAAGATGAAGCAAATCAAAGACTAAAGCAATTCGGCTATAATCAGCTGTCTGTTAAAAGTAAAAAATCTTTTTTGCTGATTTTTTTATCCCAGTTTAAAAGTTTTATGATTATCATTCTCCTCATCGCCGCTGTTATTTCGGGAATAATCGGTATGACGGAGGGAGAAGGATTGCTCGATACATTTGTTATTCTCGGTATATTAATCCTGAACGCATTTGTCGGAGCATATCAGGAAAAAAAAGCGGAGTCCTCTCTTGAAGCACTTAAAAATCTTTCCGCACCCGTCACAAAAGTTCTTCGTAATAAAACTGTCCGGGAGATTTCAACAAAGCTTCTTGTTCCCGGCGACATTGTTATCCTTGAAACAGGTGCAATCATTCCTGCAGACCTGCGCCTGATTCAGGCAATTAATCTGAAAATTCAGGAATCCGCAATGACAGGAGAATCTGTCCCGGTGGAGAAACAAACTGATATACTGCGGGGAGATAACGTTGCTCTCGGTGACCGGACTAATATGGCTTTTTCAAGCGGAATTGTAACCTACGGCAGAGGACAGGGTATAGTTGTTTCTACCGGTATGAAAACCGAAGTAGGTAAAATCGCTGATATGCTTCAGCAAACGGAAGATACCGAAACACCTCTCAAAATTCGGCTTGAACAACTCGGAAAAATACTCGGAATTGCCGCTTTGATTATTTGTGCCGCTATATTTATCGTAGGCGTTCTGTATGGAAACTCAGCCTTAAGTATGTTTATGACTGCAGTGAGTTTGGCAGTTGCTGCTATTCCTGAAGGACTTCCCGCAGTATCAACTGTAGTTCTGGCTGTTGGAGTTCAGCGCCTTGTAAAACGCAAAGCAATTATACGAACATTGCCGTCAGTTGAAGCGCTCGGAAGCGCAACCGTAATTTGTTCGGATAAAACCGGAACACTTACACAGAATAAAATGGCAGTGGTAGAAATTTATTCTAATCAAAAATCTGAAGTTTTCGAAAATCCTCCTGCTAATATTACACTTAACGAAGAAGAAAAAAAACTGCTGACTATAGCCGTTCTTTGTACTGATGCGCAGATAAGAACGCCCGAAAACGGAGCACACGAAACCACCGGCGACCCTACTGAAACATCTCTTCTCGATATAGGAATAATTTTCGGTTTTGATAAAAATGAACTTGAAAAATCTAATCCCCGCGTGGCGGAAATACCGTTTGATTCAGAACGAAAGCGAATGAGCACCGTAAATCAAAAACCTGACGGAAGCGTTTATGTCAATGTTAAAGGAGGATTGGATGAGGTTCTTGATGTTTGCACTCAAATATTAATAAACGGAGAAAAAAGAACTTTAACCCGGAAAGACATTGAACAGATAAAAACTGCAAACGAAAAAATGGCGGACTCGGCTTTGCGGGTTCTTGCAATGGCATATAAACATCTTCCGCAGGCACCGGAAAATACTAAAATCAATGAACTTGAAAGTAAACTTGTTTTCGTAGGTATGGTCGGGATGATTGACTCTGCCAGACCTGAAGCTATTGAAGCAGTAGAAAAATGTAATACCGCGGGAATTCGCCCGATAATGATAACAGGTGACCATAAAAATACCGCTATGGCAATTGCCCGTGAAATCGGTATATATAAAGAAGGAGACCTTGCCATAACAGGTGCCGAACTCGAGAATATCGGTGAAGATGAATTCAATAATAATATTGAACGTTATTCGGTTTATGCACGCGTTGCGCCCGAACATAAGGTTCGCATTGTTAAAGCCTGGCAGAATCGCGGAGAAATCGTTGCTATGACCGGAGACGGAGTGAATGATGCCCCGGCACTTAAACAGGCTGACATAGGAACGGCTATGGGTATCACCGGAACCGACGTTGCAAAAGGGGCTGCAGATATGATTCTCACGGATGATAATTTTGCCACAATCGTTTCCGCAGTGGAAGAAGGAAGAAGAATTTACGATAATATTCTTAAAGCAATTCTGTTCCTGCTTTCTACTAATGTCGGTGAAATATTTCTGCTGCTGGTTACATCTTTATTGAACTGGGGTATTCCGCTTCTCCCTATTCATATTTTATGGGTAAACCTTGTTACGGACAGTTTGCCGGCTCTCGCTTTGAGCGTTGACCCCGCCGAAAAAAATATTATGAAAAGAAAACCCCGGAATTCAAAAACAGGTTTTATGACGAAAGGGATGATTAGACGGGTGCTGTATCAGGGAATTATGGTAGGTCTTTTACCTTTAATTGCATTTAAAATCGGTATTCAGGACGGAGGCATTGTATTAGGTCAGACGATGGCTTTTTCCGTTCTCACTTTTGCTCAGTTGGTTCACGTTCGTAACTTACATTCCAATACAAGGTCATCTCTCACAATAAGTCCCTTCAGAAATAAACCTCTTATCGGTGCTATAATGATTTCTGCCGGACTTATGCTCCTCGTATTGCTTGTCCCTCCTTTTCGTGAAGCCTTCGGTTTAACTGTTATGGATGCTAAACACTGGTGGCTTGTTATCGGAATGTCCTTTATTCCGATTGTTATTGTTGATTTATTCAAATTGCTTAAAATCAACACTGCAAAAGATGAATTATAATATTGCTTTTTATATCCGGAAAACCTGAATCGAAGATTTTGTACGGATTAAGTTCTCACTGATGATGTAATATATTTAACTCTGCCGATTATAATGTGATTTTTATTATATAATAAACAATATATCATAAAGTTGTTTTTACTTTGCAAAATAAAGAAAAATGATTTAATTTATATTTATAAAGGAGTACAATTATGCGATGGAAAAACAGAGAAGGAAGTTCAAATGTTGAAGACCGCCGGGGACTATCTCCAAAAGGTCTCGTAGGCGGCGGAATCGGAACAATCATTATTGCTATCGTTATATACTTTCTCGGGGGTGACCCGGGGCAAATTATAGACCAGTCACAACTCGAAAGTTCGGAAACTTCAACTTCACAATATCAGCCGACCGCAGAGGAACAGGAACTGGCGCAGTTTACTTCAGTTGTCCTGAAAGAAACTGAAACAGTCTGGTCGGAATTATTCAGAAGAGAAGGTCTTACTTACGAATACCCGAAATTGGTTCTCTATACAAACTCGGTTCAGTCTGCCTGTGGTGTATCGGGTTCATCTACGGGACCCTTTTATTGCCCGGGCGATAAAAAAGTTTATATAGACCTTAGTTTCTTTTCTGAACTCCGCGACAGGTTTAAAGCACCGGGTGATTTTGCAATGGCATACGTAATATCGCACGAGGTTGGACATCACGTCCAGACACTGCTCGGGACTATGAATAAAATGAATTCATTAAGAAGCAGGTTAAGCGAAAAAGAATATAATAAGTACCTCGTCCGTCTTGAATTACAGGCAGATTATTTCGCGGGAGTGTGGGCACACTATGTCCAGAGAATGAATATCCTGGAGGAAGGTGACCTCGATGAAGCACTTAATGCCGCAAGTTCAGTCGGAGACGACAGAATACAAAAACAGTCGCAGGGATACGTAGTACCCGATGCATTTACTCATGGAACTTCCGCACAACGGCAAAAATGGTTCTATAAGGGTTTCAAATCCGGCGATATGAAAGGCGGCGACACGTTCAACGCAAGAGATTTATAAAATAATTTTTTGTATGGTTTTTAAAGAGACTCATCCGATGAGAAAATCTCACGGATGAGTTTTTTATTTTCATAATTCATAACCCGGACAAGCCTGCACCAAACATTTCGTATTTCTTCCCGTATCCACGGGACAAAGAGGTAAAGGCGCTAAGAAAAATATCATTTAAAATTTCTTGCTGATTTTGTTTAAATTTTAGTGACTTTAGTGTTAAAATGAGTAATTCATGTTAGTTTTATAATTCTTAATTTCCTTGCCATTTTGCTCAGAATTTGAAAACTAATGGAATAAGCCGGTCAAGCCTGAACCAATATGTTTTTATATCTTATTAAAATCTGCGTTTATCCGCATACCTGTTCGCCGCGGCGAAATCTGCGTCATCAGCGTGCCAAATACGTAATGCTTGCCTTGTCACTTTCAACTTGTCAC
>CAYWMV010000003.1:0-48425 GCA_964459055.1 uncultured Ignavibacteriaceae bacterium
GCTTTGTTTTTTTCCGGATCAAAAAGAGAATATATCTCCGAATCCCGCTTAATATTCTCAATAACATTTTTTATATTCTCGTTTTCAAGCGAAAGAAACGGAAACTCTGACAATACCGTTAACAAAACAAAAAACGAATATCCGAGCGCGCATCTTGGCTGAAGACCGCCGGGAATTTTTATAAACCGGTCTTTATGTTCCAAAGCCATTTTTTCGACTTTTCCGCCGCTGCTTACACAAATAATTCTGCATTCTTTACTTTTAGACTCTTTATATGCGGAAATTGTTTCTTCCGTATTACCGGAATAACTTGAAATAACCGAAAGTGTGTCTTTTCCTGCAAATCCGGGGAGATGATAATTTCTGTTAATATAAACCGGGACAGTTGAATTATAATGCGTGTAACTTCTGATTAAGTCACCCCCGATTGCCGAGCCGCCAAGTCCGTTTATTATGATATTTTTTATACCATACTTGTCAAAACTAAAAAACTCCGAACTCTTTCCTATTTCAACCGCCTCTGAAATCTGGCTGTGAAAGTTTTTAAGAATATCGTACATATTACTTGTGTCAATTTCCGTCATTTGCAAATTATTTTAGATAGGGTTTTACATTTTCGTTATAAAAACCGATAACTTCGTTTTTTACTTCGGTTTCAGTGGGATAGGAAGTGATTTTTTCTATAAGTTCCTTTGCTTCGGAATATTTAATTGCCCGTATTATCTGTTTTATTTCGGGATATCTCCCGGGAATAACACTTAATTCGTCAATATCAAGTCCAAGCAATACGGGAACTGCGAAAGGATTGGATGCCATTTCTCCGCAGATACTTACTTTTATTTTATTTTTATGTCCTGATTCAACTATACTGCGCAATGTTCTGATAACCGCAGGATGAAATTCCTGATATAAATCCGCAACCAGTTCGTTTCCCCGGTCAACCGCAAGAAGATACTGAATCAGGTCGTTTGTTCCTATACTGAAGAAATCAACTTCCTTGGCGAGTTCATCCGCAAGCATGCAGGCGGACGGAACTTCAATCATAATTCCAAACTGCGTGGGTTTATGATACTTAAATTTTTTCCTGTCCAGTTCCTTTTTAACATCATTGAAAATTGCCTTTGCTTTTTTAACCTCTTCAATCGAAGAAATCATCGGAAGCATTATTTTCATATTCTTTTTCACCGAAGCAATAAGGAGTGCCCGTAACTGTTCCCTGAAAATATCCTCCCTGTCCAGACAGATTCTTATTCCGCGCCATCCGAGGAAAGGATTGGATTCTCTTTCCGAACTCGGCAGCAGTTTATCTCCGCCAATGTCGTATGTTCTTATGGTTGCCTGTTTCGGATATGCTATGGCGCATATTTTTAAATATTCCTCGATTTGCTCCGCCTCCGTCGGAAAATCACCCCGGTCAATGAATAGTCTCTCCGTTCTGTACAGCCCGATTCCGCATTCCTTGAAATTTCTAAGTATTTCTATTTCGTCGTCAACGTCAATATTAACGGTAAGTTCAAGAGGTTTCCCGTCAAGAGTTACGTTAGGGAGGTAAACAAGTTTAAAAAGTTTTTCTTCCTGCTCGCGGTACTCCCGTAGTTTTGCTTCATAATCATCAATAGTTTTGTCTTTCGGGTTACATATTATTACACCTTCAAATCCGTCTATGATTATTGTCTGCCCCGGAATTACAAACTGCGATATAACTTTCATACCGACTACTGCGGGAATTCTCAGCGCTCTTGAAATAATTGCCGCGTGTGAATTTATACCTCCGACGTCTGTGGCATAGCCCTGAACTTTTCTGCGGCTGAAAAGTATTGTATCGCTCGGCGAAAGTTCGTGTGCGATTATTATGGAGTTCTCCTCTACCTTTGATACAAGTTTTTCCCTGTTCATATTACGTACTACTCTGTTCTTAACATCGTTTATATCTGCAAACCGCTCGCGCATATAATCGTCGTTTGAAGTCAGAAGGGTGCCTCCGAGTTTGTTTATTTCGTCATTGAACACATAACTTGCAGAGCGTTTCTCTCTTTTTATTCTGCTTAATACATTATTGAAAAAATAATTGTCGTTTAATATTTCAATCTGTGCTTCAAATATTTTTGAGTTTTTTTCCCCGATTCTTTCTAAAGCAATATTATGAATCTTTGTTAATTCCCTTCGCGAAACCTCGATTGCGTTCTGAAATTCCGTTAATTCGGCAGTAACTTCTTCTTCGCTTAATACTCTCGTATTTATAAAAATCTGCTTTTTTGTGTATAAATATGCCCGCCCTATCGATATTCCGGGTGATGCCGCGATACCTTTATATATTTTCTCTTCCGTCAATACGTAAATTCTGTGTTTTTCCGTAAAATAAGATTAAATTTTTACGATAAAAAGGAATTAACACACGATTAGATTTTTCTCATCGATGAACAAGTTCATCCGATGAGAAAATACGGGAAGAGTTTTTGTAATCTTTAATGTTTATATATTATGTCCTTAGTTTTTTTTCATGCTCTGAGTGTTAAAATTACATCCCTGCCTCTTGTTTATCTCTTTTGAATTGAGTTAATAATTAATTAAGATTAATTTATATATAAAGGAAAGGAATGTTGTGGCACTTGATACATTTTTAAAAGCAATTCAGTTAATGCTGGCACCCGCGGTAATGATATCCGCCTGCGGACTCTTACTGCTTGGTATTAATAACAAACATTCTTCCATCACCAACAGAATTAGACTGCTGAACGAGGAGCGGAGAAGATTTCTTTTCAAAATGAAAGACGGTAAAGACCTTGAACTTGTAGAAACTATAAGGCTTCAAAGTATAGCAAAGCAACTTGGTGATATGCTGTACCGGCTGAAACTTGTAAGAAATGTAATTGTTTTTTTCGTTATTGGCATATTTCTTTTTATATTAACTTCGCTGATTATCGGTCTGGAAATGTTTTTGAAAATAAATGAAATGGAGTATTTAAAAGTAATTTCTTTTATTCTCGGAATGCTTTCCGTGGCTATAGGTATGGTATACTCGCTGACTGAAACATTAAAAGGGTATAAAATCGTATATTTAGAAGTAAAAGCGGATGAATAAATCAGATATATGAAACCGGCAGATATAGGATTCGGATGTTATCGTATTGATTACAGGGTCGGAGAGCATTATAAATCCCTGTATAGGGCAATCCGCGGCGGCATTACCGTAATAGATACTTCATCAAACTACTCCGACGGAGGCAGTGAAATCCTCATAGGTAATGTAGTTACAGACCTGATTAATGAAAATAAAATTAACAGGGACGATATAACAATCATTACAAAAGCAGGTTATATTCAGGGGAAAAATTTCAAGTTTGCTACCGACAGAAAACGTTCGGGCAATCCTTATCCCGAAGTGGTTGAATATTCCAAAAACCTCTGGCATTGTATTAATCCCGTCTTTCTGCAGGACCAGATTAATATGCAGACGGAAAGACTCAAACAGAACCATCCGGGCGGATATATTGACGTATATTTACTGCATAATCCTGAATATTTTTTCGGCTGGGCAAAAAAGAAAAATGATTTTATTACTGCCGAAAATGTTCAGAGTGAATTCTATTCAAGAATAAAAAAATCGTTTGAATTTCTTGAAGAAAAAGTGAACAGCGGAATTATCGGATATTATGGAATTTCTTCCAATACATTTCCGATGAATCCGAGTATTTACGATTTTGTTTCGCTTGAAAAAATTATCCGGATTGCTTCGGAGGTATCTTCAAATAACCACTTTAAGTACATACAGTTCCCGTTCAACCTGCTCGAGCCGGGCGCCCTTCTCGAGCAAAACCAGAGGAAAAATTCCGAAACGGTTCTTGACGTTGCAATTAAAAACGATTTGTATGTAATGGTAAACAGACCTCTGAATGCAATTTCTTCAAAAGGTCTTATAAGGCTCGCGGATTTTCCCGAAGATACATTTTCCGATACCGATTTCCTGAATCAACTTGCGGCAACTTCAGAACTTGAAAATGACTTAATTAAATTCCGTCTGGAAGAGTATGGTGTTGAAGAGTCGTCCCGTTCAAAATTAAAAGCCATATTGCAGATTGCCAATCTGGTTAAGGAGAACTGGAACAACTTTACTTCAATAGAACATCTGAATGATATAGTAGAAAATTATTTTAATCCGAGAATTAAATATCTGTACGAACTTTTTCATTCAGGTCAGTTTGACCGGGAAACAACGGAGTTCTTTGATAATTATCTGGATGAACTAGCCGTTTTAATAAGAATGCTTTCAAATATTTACAGGAAAAGAGCCAACAGACGCAATGCTTATATTAAGGAAACTGTTGATTCATATCTGAAAAAGGATTTGCTTAATCTGACCCTGTCGCAAAAAGCCGTGCAGGTTCTCCGTTCCGTGGAAGGCGTCGGATGTGTGCTTGTAGGAGCCAAGAGACTTTCATACACTGACGAAATGCTTAATATTTTAGATAAGGACTGCGTGTCAAAACCCGTAAAAATTTTTACAAAACTGCAAAGAGATATTTTAAAGGATAAATAGAAAATACCCTCATTGAAAAGTTTAAAAATAAAAATATTACTGATTCCCGCATTATTAACAATTCTGATAATTCTTTATGTTTTACGTCTCGGCGGAAATGAAAGCCCTGATGATGAAAATGTCACGGGAAAATCTCTCAAATCAAGAGAAGAGCTTAAAGTATCATTATCGTCTGAAATAGATTCAATTTTGTTTACATTCGGAATTCAGAAAGAATGGGTAAAAAATTCCGTAACCGTAAACGCTTCCGAATGGTTTAACAAGGAAATACAACTTCCGTACAGTATTTATGCCGGTGCGGTTTCAAGCGATATTCACAAATACATTTCGGGATATAATCTGTATCTTTACTCAAAAGAAGACTTCAGTCCGAATCCGCAAAGTCCCGCAAACCTTTCGGTTCAGATAAATGATATATCGGTTCAGCCGGAGGTTTCTGTCGGTAGTCTTAACTTCATATACAAGGAGTTTCTTAAAAGAAATGCGGGTGAGGTTTGCGTTGTATTAAATAATCTGGAAAATGTCGAAAATGAAAAAGCAAAGGATATAATAAACAATCAGAGTTATTTTTCTTTTGTAATGCCAAACTCTTTTGAGGCAATTGATCTGCAGGCATTAATGATAGATTTGAAATCCGATTATATAAACTGTTTCATTCTGGGAGAAGCAGAAAATTATCAGGCGGATTTCCGCGACCAGCAAAACGACAACCGCAGAAATTACAGGGATAACATACAGAAGATGCATCAGATTTGTAATGATTACGATAAGGAAAAAGGTCTTATCCTGCTGAACCCGCTGAAATTCAATGAGACACAACAGTCCATAATGAACAGATTATCAAAATGCAGGGGAAACATTTATATCGACACACTGGTGATAACAACCGATTTACAAAAAGAACCTGCTTCAGATAAGGCGTTCTTCGAAAAGTTAATAAAAGAAAAAACCGGAAACGGACTGGTTAAACGCGTGCTTCTGTTAAGTATAAAGGGGGACGATTATCCTTTTCTGCTTGAAGCAGTTTCGGGTATGGAAAAAGCAGGTTACCGGTTTTATTATTTCAAGGAGTTTATAAAAAGAAATTTTCCGGTCAAATGACCAACATGCACAAAATGTGGATGAATTATGCCCTGAAGGAGGCTTTGCTCGCTTACGATAAGGGTGAGGTACCCGTTGGATGTGTAATAATTCACAAAAAAAAAATAATTGCGAAAGCCCATAATCAGGTTGAGACTTTAAAAGACCCGACTGCCCATTCCGAAATTCTTGCCATTACTTCCGCCGCCAACTATCTTGACAAAAAACTTCTTGAGGAATGTTCAATGTATGTTACCCTCGAGCCGTGCCCTATGTGTGCGGGTGCAATTGTTCTTGCAAAAATTTCACATTTATATTTCGGCTCTTATGATGAAAAATCGGGTGCCTGCGGGAGCGTAATGAATATCGCGGAATCAAATAAACTGAACCATCGCGTGAAAGTTTACGGAGGCATTATGGATACTGACTGCTCGGCACTGCTGAAAGAGTTTTTTAAAATCAAACGATAGTACCTGCAGTTCAGCGGCGAAAAGCAAATTCGCCGCAGATTTCTTACCAAAGAATATTTTTTACAGACTAAAAACGTTTAATTATTTCTTCCTTAATAAGTTTATATCCCCCAAAATTTTTTATCTTATATACTCCGGGCGGAAGAAATTTTAAATCCAGCAGAAAAGTGTTTTTAAAATTTCTGTAAATACCTGAATGGACTGTGGCGATTTTATTTCCCAGAACCGAGTAAATTTCAGATTTTAAAATCACCGGCTTTGATGAATTAAAATTCAGGCGATATGTATTTGCTTTTTCGAAATGCCGTAAAGAAATGCCGGATTTTTTAAAAAATTTATCGCTGTATGTTTTCCAGCTGTCGGTTTTTTCGTATCCTGCAATTACATTGTTTTTATTTTCAACCTTCAGATGCATTTCGTCTGATATTTCTACAAGTTTGTCTGTAAGTTCTTTGCAGTGCCAGATTGTATTATCCTGCAAATGAATATGAACGTTCCCGCGTCCTCCGTGCTGCATAAACCGTAAGCCGAGGTTTTCACTTTCAGATTCTATAATTTTTCTTTCTGCACCGTAATATCTCCCCATATCCGAAGCGATCCCTGCCATGTGAGGGGATTTATCCACCGTTGACCATCTTCTGCGGTTGTATTTTACCTGGTCTTTGTATGTTCTTAATGCATCCGTTAAATATGTTCTGAACTTCAGTAAATCGTATAAATATATTACTTTTATCAGATAAACCGCATTGAGAAACGGAACTATGTTTTCTTTGCGGTTAAGAAAAGGAAAGTTTACATTAACAAGAGTATAATCTTTTTCTTTAAAATTTACGGGAATAATCTGATTTTCGTTTGCGGGATAGAGAAAAGAATCAATGCTCGCGGCAAAAAAGTAATATCTTTTTTTACCGTAACCTGATTCCGCATAAAATGAGAAATTCAGTTGAGTCGGAACTTCAACACTGTACTTGTGGAAACTTTCATTGTAGTAACTTGCGGTTAGTTTTTTACGCGGCTGTTTATTATTAACGGTTGGTTTTTTATTTACAAGTGAATAAACAGCGAATGATATTCCCCCGATTAATAAGACAAAAACTATTATAATAATCAGCCGGAGTGTTTTCCATCTAAATCTCATCAAACCCCCGGCTGAAAAAATTTACCATTTCTTCTGAAAATTCTTTTTCGTCAGGACCGTCAAACTTCAGTGTGAGTTCTGCCCCCTTTTCGGCAGCAAGCGTCATTACGCCTATGATACTTTTCCCGTTCACTTCGTAATTATCCCGCGAAATTGTAAATTCCGATTTATACTTTGCGGCTATTTTAACAATTGCGGATGCGGGTCTTGTGTGCATTCCGGCTTTATTGACTATTATGACTTTTTTTTCGGTCATTTAATTGTGTATCAGAAATTCCTGTTTAAAATCATTTTTGAAAACCATCTTAGTAAATTTTTTCCTTCTTCTGTTTTTATATTTCCGGTTGCAGCATCAGCCCTGTTCGTAAATTCCTCTACCGCTTTGTTTGCCGCATCTATAACGCCGTATTTTATATATATTTTTTTTACAAGGCCAGTAAAGTGGTCTTGGGAAATTATTTTTTCTTTATTTACAATTGAATCAAGTATTTTTCTGTCCTCTTCGTTTCCGGCGAGTTCGGTCGCTTTTAACAGCAGAAATGTTTTTTTTCCTTCCCTGATATCACCGCCGGGTTTTTTTCCGAATTTTTTTTCTTCACCCATTATATCAAGCAAATCATCCTGTATCTGAAAAGCAAGCCCGAGATTTTCCGCATATGAAACGGCGGACTGTACATCGTCTTCATCTGCTCCGGCAATTACTGCCCCGATTGCGGTGCAGGATTCAAGAAGTTTTGATGTTTTTTTTCTGCACATCATCAGGTAGTCTTCAATTGTAATGTTTTTTTCTTTTTCGAATGCTTTATCATATATCTGACCTTCACATACTTCAGAAAGACTGTTTATGTAGAAATCATATACCTGTTTCAGATACTTCTGGTCTGTCATGTTCAAGGCTTTCAGCGATAATGCAATTAAATGGTCGCCTGCAAGTATAGCGGTATCTCTGTCCCATTTTTTGTGAATGGTTTCCTTTCCCCGCCGCGTGTCGGCATTGTCCATTATATCGTCGTGAACAAGTGTAAAATTATGAAGAAGTTCTATGGAAGCAGCCGCATATAAGGCATCCCTGTAGTTACCGCCGTATGCTTCACAGGAAAAAAGCGTGAGAACAGGCCTTAGTCTTTTTCCGCCGCTCGATAAAATATATTTGATTGGGGTGTATAAATCGGCAGGTTCCGATTTTAATGTCAGAGAATTTATAATTTTGTTCGCTTCATCTCTGTAACGGTTGTATTTTGACGAATAATCTTTCATTGCATTTCAGTTGGTTTTATCAAGCAGTTTGAAGTGTTTAAGTATATAATAAATGAATAAATCCTGTATGGAATCGTAACTTCTCGGGTGCAGACCGTCTGTACCCATCTCAAGTCCTTCTTTTTTCTGGGCTTCTATCTCTCCGTAAAGGTCTATTATCCGTATTTCCGGATATTTATTGTCTATATCAAAAAGCCATTCGTTTATTATTGCAACAGTTTCCTCGGCAGGTTTGTAATATGCAATGTTGCATACAAAAATTACGGGCACTTTTGACAGTGCTGCGTTAAAAAATTCCGCGAAATTATCCGCAATTGCCTGCGGGGAATTTCTGTAATCATTGATTCCTGAAAGCAGGAAAATTGCATCATATTCATTTGTGTCGGAAATTTCTTTCGCCTTTTCAACTGCCCATTTCAGTGATGTTCCGATTCTGCTTTCTACATCTGTAATTATACCGTAGTTCCAGAAAAATTCCTCGTATCCTTCAAATGCACCCACTGCCCAGGAATGCCCTATGACTTTAACATAAGGAATAAAACGCTGTGAATTTCTTTTTATGTTCAGCAAACTGTCCGTGTATATGTTGCTGTCGTTATTTATATTCCCGGATATTGCAAAACCGGTTAGTAATAAAATCAGCAGTGTTGTTAGTAAGTTCCGCTTTATCATTAAATATAATATCTGTCTCGGCAAATTTGTCAAAATTAGTCAATATATAACTCTAAATAAATACAGAATATGTTATTATAATGTAAAACAAGACTATAAAAGTTTTTATCCTATTTATCCGGAGAAAAATATTATCTTTTTTAAATTTACACCATAGAACGACACACCGTATTAATTGCTCCATAAGGGTATTAATATTAGACGTTTTGTTTTTAATTTCTGCGTAAAACAGCAAGGAAATTAAGATTTGTGAATTTCAAGTGCATTATTCGTTTTAACACTTAAGTCACTAAAATTTACATGGAATCAGAAAAAAATTTTAAATGATATTTTTTTTGCGCCTTTGCCTCTTGGCGCCTTTGCGAGAAATACGTACTGTTTGATTCCGGCTTTTCCGGGTTAAGAATATACAGTTATAATTCAATTACTGCCTAAAAAAATAAATCTGAATTTTGTATATTTGTAAGTTTTATAAATTTATTACGAATCGTGAAAGGAAAATTTTTAATACCGTTTGTAGCATCTTTTCTCATATTAACACCGCTGTTTTATTTTGTTGATTACAATTATTCAACACTACAGGGAAGTTCTTTGAACAATAACGTTTCATCCGTGATTAATTCCGTTTCGGACGAAACCGAAGTTAAAAAAGAAATTAAGCCCGATACAACATCGCAGACAATTTTACTTGCCGGTGATTCAATGGCGGACGGAATTAAAATATTCCTTTCTAAATACGCCGGATATAACGGACACAAACTTGTCGGCGGCGGCTGGACAAGTTCTACAACTGGTTCCTGGAGCGAAAAGAAAAAACTCAAATCACTCATCGAAAAATTCAATCCGACGTATATTATAATGGTGCTGGGTTCAAATGAACTCTTTTCGGTTGACCTTGACAAAAGAGAAAAATATGTGAGAGATATTATTGAACAGGCGGGGGATGTTAATACAGTGTGGATTGGTCCTCCGAACTGGAGTGAAGATAAAGGCTTCAATGATATGCTCAAAAGTGTTCTCGGTGAAAAAAAATTCTATCCTTCGAAGGAAATATTTCTGCAAGACCCGCTTATGAACAAAAGAGGACCCGATAAACGCCATCCGAATATGGAGGGCTACAGTATCTGGACGGATAATCTAACCGATTGGATAATGAACAACAGCGACTACCCGATAAAACTGGAAAAACCTGCTCAATGAGGAAAATTTGAAAAAATCTTTTTACCTTATTTCTTTTATTGCCGTATTCTCAATTATTATTTCCCTGTTTATTCCTGAATTATATATTTCCGGAATTGAAATTAAAAAGTTAAATCTTCTTTCCGATATTATTCCTGCGTTCTGCTCCTCTGACGAAGATATCTCGTCAAGTGAAGAAAATCTTAAAAATCTTCAGATGTTTCTTTCTGATTTACCCGGTGATGAAAATGATACCGCTTTTTCTGAAAGTAACAGAAGAAATTTTTTGGAGTATTACGGGTTTGATTCTTCCGATTTTCTCGTAAATTTTTTCGAATCACTCAAACGCACGGAACGCGATGGGACGAAGACAAGAATTGCTTTTCTTGGCGATTCAATGATTGAGGGTGATTTAATATCACAAACACTACGTTATAAACTGCAGAATAAATTCGGAGGAAAGGGAATCGGTTATATCCCGGTTACTGCAATTTCACCGGGATTCAGGAAGACCATAATACACGTGTTCTCAAAAAACTGGCGCACATACTCTCTTATGAACGCAACTTATGACGGCAGACTTGGTTTATCGGGATTCGTATTTCATCCTCAGACCGTTAATAAAAATCAACTCGCAGATTCAACTCAGACATCAAATTTAAGCTGGGTGTATTTCAGACCCCCCGAAGAAGGTTATGAAAATGTTAAAGAGTTTCAGACGGTCAAATTGTATTACCGTGCAACCGACGAAATAAATTATGTCAGCATTGCGGGCAATACAAACAGATATTTTAGCCTCAGCGGAAAAGACACCGTAAATGAATTAATACTGAATGATTCTGTTCCGGTTAACGAACTGAAATTGTATTTTAATGCCGCAACTCAAACCGATATTTTTGGTTTAAGTTTTGAAAGTTCGGCGGGAATTTTTGTCGATAATTACGCAATGAGAGGAAACTCGGGAGTAAAAATTGTCAATCTTAACAAAGAAATTCTGACGGCGCAGAACAGATTAATGAATTACAGTCTCATTATTCTTCAGTACGGTCTGAACGTTACTACCCCCGAATCGCGCGACCTTGAATGGTATAAGAATGAAATGATTAACAGCGTAAATCATTTAAAGGAGTGTTTTCCCCGGGCAGATATTATAATAACAAGTGTAAGCGATAAGTGTTATAAGAAGAACGGTTACTTCACCACAGAACCAAGTATTCCGCTGCTCGTGAAAGTTCAGCAGGAGGTAGCAAAACAGTGCGGTGTAATTTTCTGGAATTTATTTGAAACAATGGGAGGAAAAAATTCTATGGTTAAATGGGTTAAAGCAAATCCTCCGCTTGCAAATAAAGATTTCACTCATTTTAATTTTGAAGGTGCGGAAAAAATCGGTACCTTCTTTTACAGACAGTTAATGCAGCAATATATAAATTACAGAAGCAGAAACAATAATTGAAGTTACCTGACATTAATTACATAATTAATTTACTCGTTTACAACCCTGAAGAACCTGCCGTTTTCATCAGCGGATTTTTTCTGTGGTTTTTTGTAATATTTGTTTTATTTTATTCGGCATTTTCACGAACCCGCATTTTACGGCTGATTGTTATTGTTTTATTTTCCTTTTATTTTTATTACAAAACCGGCGGTGATTTTATTATGCTCGTTTTCACTGCTTCCCTGCTGGAATATTTTCTTTCTCTGGGGGTTCATAAATCAGAAAAAAAATGGCTGAGAGGGGGCTTATTTATTCTGATATTATTAATTAATTTAGGCGTTCTGATTTATTTTAAATATACGAATTTTTTTATTGGTATATTCAATAGTATTTCAGGAAATAATTTTACTTTATCCGATATTACTATACCGATAGGAATATCGTTTTTCACTTTTCAAAAACTGGGTTATTCAATTGATATATTTCGTAAAAACGGAGTACCTGCGAAAAACATCGCAGAGTTTTTTACATTTGTTTCTTTCTTTCCGACAATACAGTCGGGACCGATTTTAAGGGCAAATCACTTTCTGCCTCAGTTGCAGAAAAACGAATTGCTCGTATCAAATGAAGATATTGGAAAGGCGGTATTTCTTATTATCTCGGGCTTAATAAAAAAAATTGTTATATCAGATTATATCAGTCTTAATTTTGTTGACAGGGTTTTTGAAAATCCGGCGCTGTATTCGGGATTTGAAAATCTTACCGCTGTTTATGGATATACTTTGCAGATATACTGCGATTTTTCCGGTTATACTGATATAGCTATAGGACTGGGCTTACTAATAGGATTAAAAATACCGGCGAATTTCAATGCACCCTATAAATCTCTCAGTATAAAAGAGTTCTGGCAGCGCTGGCATATTTCGCTTTCTTTCTGGCTGCGTGATTACCTGTTTCTGCCGATCGCATATAAAATTACACGTATTTTAAAAAATAAAAAATTTTTAAAATTAAAATCCGAAACGTGGAGTTATCATATTTCCATTCTTCTTACAATGCTCGTGTGCGGAATGTGGCACGGTGCAAACTGGACTTTTATTGTCTGGGGTGTTCTACATGGGGCGGGACTGTCTGTTGAAAGAATTATAAAGTCCCGGTTAAAATTTAAATCGAACTTTTTTTCCAAAGCAATCGGCGGATTTATTACTTTTAATTTTGTGGCATTCGCCTGGCTGCTTTTCAGAGTAAACGAATTTTCAACAGCATCGGTAATTATTAATCAGATTACCGGCTCTTTTAATGTTTCTGTAATTCCGGAAATTCTCTTTGGCTATAAGGAGGTGTTCTTAATAATTTTTACAGGATATGTTCTGCATTTTATTCCCGAAAAAACAGTATCGTTTACGGAAAACCTTGTCATCCGGTCACCCCTTATTTTTAAAGCCCTTTATTTTTTAATTGCACTCTGGCTTATTGTTCAGATAAAATCGGCAGATGTTCAGCCGTTTATTTATTTTAATTTTTGAGTTTAAAGTTATTCTCATTTATTTTAAATTAAACTAATTTTTTTAAAACTTTAAGGAGATAAAATGAAAAAACTCTTTACAATGTTGTTCTCTATCCTGCTCGTAGTAAGTTTTGCATACGGGCAGAATCAATGGACTCTGGTTTCTACATTTCCTACACCGAATCCACCGGCAAACTCACTCTCGGTCGTTAATTCAACTACTATGTGGGTGGTTTGTACGGCAACAGGCGGTGCAGCACGCGTTTATAAAACTACTAACGCCGGTTTAAACTGGACTCTTGCTAACGGCGGACTTTCTTCACAGGACCTTTATGGTGTTAGTGCCCTGGACGCCTCCAATTGCTGGATTGGAACAGTCGGCGGAAGTATATACCGTACTTCAAACGGCGGTGCGAACTGGACACTCCAACTTGCTGTTTCGGGAAGTTTCATTAACGGTATTAAAATGTTTAATCCGAATTACGGCGTTTATATCGGAGACCCGACCGGTTCAGGACAGCCGTATCAGTTCAGATATACAACCAACGGCGGAACAAACTGGACTCTCTCACCGTCCGCTCCGATTGCCGGAAGTGAATGGGGCGTAATTAACGCATGGGACTGGACAGATTCACTTCATTTCTGGACAGGTTCGGTTAATACAGTTCCTAATTCAACTACTACAAAAATTTATTATACTTCAACAGGTTTCCCGGGTACCTGGCAAAATACTCTCGTTACAGGTACAGGCGGCACACAGGGATTATATTATCAGGCGGTCGCCTTCGTTGATAATAATAACGGACTTATTGGTTCAAGCGGAAGCAATATTATTAAAACTACAAACGGCGGGTTGACATTTTCAAACGTAACTGCTCCTCCGATTCTTGGAAGTTCTTTCGCCGTGATGAATATGACTTCCGTTAAATCGGCAGGTATTATAAGAATGGCTGTTGATACAGGCGGCGGTACAATTCTTATGAGAACTTCAAATCTCGGTACCAGTTGGATTCAGGAAACTCTTCCTTTATCTGCAGCGGTCAATATTGTAGCCGATATGGAATTTTTAAATGAAAATCTCGGATTTGCAGTTCTTGGTTCTTCAACTGTTCCGCTTGGCGGCTTCCTCAAATACGGACCCGCAAGCAGTATTAATCCGATTAACTCCGAAGTACCGGATGGATTCAAACTTGAACAGAATTATCCGAATCCGTTCAACCCCGGAACAACTATTAAATTCTCTATTCCGAAAGCACAATACGTAACACTTAAAGTATATGACGCTCTCGGAAAAGAACTTGATGTTCTGGTAAGTGAATTTATGGGTACCGGTAATTACTCCGTTTTCTATGATGCGGCAAAACTTCCCTCCGGAGTATATTTCTATAAGTTAACAACCGATTCTTATTCAGACATCAAGAAAATGATGCTCGTGAAATAAGGAGGTCTGTTTTCACCAAACAATTAAATTGTTTATAAAAAAGCCCGTTTCAATAAATGAAACGGGCTTTCTAAATTAAATTCTAATAAGTCCGGCAAAATTTATCTGGAATATTTTATATTATAATGTAATTTATTTTTCCTCAATACTGCCGTCTCTGTGTTTCGCAAATCTGCCTTTTTCTTGTGGATGAACATTATCGGGGCGTTCCCAATGCCACCCGCCGAATTGCGTTCTGCGGTAATCAGAAAATGCCTGTCTTATTTCATCCTCTGTATTCATAACAAACGGACCGTATTGAACAACAGGTTCTTTAATTGGTTTGCCTTGCAGTAAAAGTAAATAACCGTCTGTATCACCGTTAATAATTACAACATCTTCGTTACTTTTTAATTTAACTGCATTATAATTTTTAACTTCCGTATTTTCAATAAATATAGACGATCCTCTGTAAAAATACAGACTTCTTTCAATATCTTTTTCTGTTCCCGGTAAAGTCCACTCCGCACCCACATCCATTTTGACGGTTAAAATCAATACTTTGTTTTCTTCCTCTGCCGCCCAGGAATCTGGTGCCGGGGCAGGTGCAACTTTGTCACCCAGAGCACCGGCAATTACATTTGCTGTTGTAAGTTTTCCGTTTTTGTCTCGTGATTTGTAAACAGAAATATCTTCAGACCAGAGCATTTTAAAATGCGGCTCCGCAAATTTTCTTTTGCTGGGAAGGTTTATCCATACCTGAAACAGTTCGAGAGGATTTTTTTCGTTTTGCTTTAAAAGCGGAAACATTTCGCTGTGCTGAAGTCCCGAACCTGCCGTCATCCACTGTACATCTCCTTCTCCGTATCTGCCCGCCTGTCCGTGTGAATCGGAATGGTCAACAAAACCTTCAAGTACAATGGTCACTGTTTCAAATCCTCTGTGCGGGTGAACCGGAAAGCCGGGTATAGTATCGCCGTGATACATCCGCCATCCGTCTTTAATGGTAAAATCCTGTCCCAGGTTTCTGCCCGAGAGAGAGACCGCAGGTCCCATTTCTTCATTACCTTCGGGATAATTGTCAAGATGATGGGCGCAAAACAAAAACGGGTCGCCTACGGGATATAAAAACCCCAGTGATTGTATGCTTATAATTGAATTGTTTTTCATATTAAAGTTATTTTATAAAAAAATTCCTCATCTTGTGAACAGTTTCAAATATCTGAAAATTGTTTTCCGGATGAGGAAAATTTGATTTGAAATTTCTATTTAATTATTCTTTTTTCCCGAACAATCCGCCTAATAAATCACCAATTTTTCCAAGGTCAATGCCTTCTTCGGTTGTATCGGGTAATTTTCCGTCGGGTGTAACTTTGTCAATTGCTTTTGGAAGTATATCAGATAATTGCCCTGTTAGTTCTTCCTTGTTCATACCGGTTTTGTTTGCCATTTCCTGTATGCCGTCTTCGCCGAAAACATCTTTTACCTGTTCAGGAGAAACAGGGGCATTGTCGCCTTTTCCTATCCAGGAAGAAACAACATCTCCTAATCCGTTTTCCGTAAATTTTTTAACTAATTCCCCTAATCCGGCTCCCCCCTGACCGCCGATTAAGCCCGTTATTATTGACATTAAGTCGAGTTTTCCGCTTCCTTCACTGCTGCTGCCCTCGCCGCTGCCGCCGAGAACCGATTTTAAAATATTGCCTAAATCCATTTTTTACCTCTTTTTTAAATTTTATTGGAATTATTTATAATGTAATAATAATTACTGAAATTAAAAACTAAATAATTAATATTTTCCAGTAATACTTTTTATCTCGCTGTTTATTAATTGATATTTGCTGATAAATTCATTTCATGGTGATTTTGCCGTTATTATTTTCTATTTCCACCCGAACTTCTGACAATTAAAATTTGACCTTGTTTTGTAACTTTTCTACCTTTTTATACGTCTAAAATAATATAAAAAGTGTTATATGAAATTTATTTACATATTTTTTCTGTTTCTTTGCTGTTTATTTTACACTTATTCATTTTCACAGGATAATGAAAGTGGAATAATAATCTCTGTTTCAGATACAACAAAAATTATTATACCCTCCGATTCAACCGCAATAAAGGATACGTCGTCTGTATCATTTATCCCAAATGAAAATCCCGAAGTTACTATTACCAAAATTCCAAACGACAAAATTCAAATAGATGGTGAACTTAACGAAGAAGAATGGAAAGATGCTGTGAAAATTACAAATTTTTGCGAAGTTGACCCGGGTGATAATGTTAAACCTCCTGTAAATACCGATGTGCTTATATGCTATGATGAAGATAATCTTTACTTTGGTTTTATCTGCTATGAAGATAATATTGACGAAATCAGAAAAACATTGACACGCCGCGATGCAATGTATAGTGATGATTTCGCGGATGTACTGATTGATACATACGGAGAAGGCAAACAGGCTTATGAATTTGTTGTAAATCCGCTCGGCATACAGGGTGACCTTTTATGGACAAATCCGGGCAATGAAGATGATAGTTATGACGCCGTTTGGTATTCGGAAGCAAAAATAAAAAATGACAGGTGGATTGCGGAATTTTCTATACCTTTCAAGAGTATCAGGTTTCCCGATAAAAATATTCATCAATGGAAAATTCATTTTATTAGAAACAGACCCCGTGAAAACAGACGGCAGTTCAGTTGGGCAGCAATTTCAAGAGATGCCCCTACTTTATTCACTAAAAGCGGTACTCTGAAAGGAATAGAAAATGTAAAGTCGGGAAAAAATCTTGAAATTCTTCCTTCGATTGTCAGTTCTCAGTCGGGTACTATTTCCGATTTTTCCAATGCAAACTCCAATTTTGTTAATGATAAAATTAAAGGAGATTTTGGATTAAATATAAAATACGGAATTTCATCAACTCTTACAGCAGATATCACTTATAATCCCGATTTTTCACAGATTGAAGCAGATGCAGGGATTATTAACGTTAATAATCCGTATGCGTACTTTTATACCGAAAAAAGACCTTTCTTTATTGAGGGGGCAAATATTTTCAGTACAGCTTTTAATGTTGTTTATACACGAACAATTAATAATCCGCTAATTGCTTCAAAACTTACCGGAAAAATAGGGAAATTTGATGTAGGCTACCTCGTTGCATACGACCAGAAAACTCCGTTTATTATTCCTTTTGAATATAACAGTGATTATTTAAGTACAGACAGAAAATCCCTCTCGAATATTTTAAGAATGAAATACACCATTAAGGATGAAACATATTTAGGATTTATTTTCACAGACCGGGAAGTAAATAAACACGGAAATCATTTTCTGAATGTGGACGGTTTTAACAGGGTTTTTGGGCTCGACGGAAACTTTAAAATCGGTGAAAATTATTTTCTTGATTTTCAGGCACTTTATTATGCATCGAAAGAAATAACTGAACCGTCATATAACAGAACCGGAACTTTTAACAACGGCAAATATACAAAAGCCCTCGACGGTGAATCTTTCTCGGGATTCGGAACTCATCTAAAATTACTTAGAAGTGCTAAACATTTAAATTTTGAACTGGCTTATATTGATGCTTCTCCGGAAGCAAGAAGAGATAATGGATATATGTCCTACAATAATTACAGGGCGGTCTCTCTTTGGTCGGGATATATGTTCTATCCCGAAACGGATTTTCTGAAAAGGATTCAATTGAGTTCTTATGGTGTAGTAAGACATACTTACGACGGCAAGTTGAGAGAACTTTTTTTCCAGCCGGAAATTTATGTCAGACTTAAACATCAGTTATCCGCTTCTGCAGGATTTTATCTTGTTAACAATGAAAAATTCAATGATGTATATCACGAAGGCGCAAGAAGAGTATATCTGAATTTTAATGCAAATACTTTTAGTTTTTTGACCGGCGGGTTATATGCAACAATGGGAAAATATATTATCAGATCTCAGAATTCATTTGTAGGATACGGCGGAGAACTCGATTTTTGGCTCACTGTAAAACCTTTTGAAAATTTGATTCTTTCTCCCGAATATATTTATTTTGAACTTGCAAAAAGTTACGGAGGGGAAAAATTATTTACAGGGTATATTCTAAGAAATACTCTTAATTATCAGATATTAAAAGACCTTTCCCTGAGGGTAATAACGGAATATAGTTCTGCCAATAAATATTTTTATGTCAACCCGCTCGTAAGTTACAGACCTAATCCTTTTACTATATTTTATTTCGGATTCACCCACCAGTACGACAATCTCGGTCTTTTACCCTCAGACCCCAATTATTATCAGAATACCTCTAAATATGTTCTCAGCAATCGTCAGTTCTTTCTCAAATGCCAGTATCTCTTCCGCCTTTAAGTAAAAAGTTCCTAAAGTTAAAAAAATATCACTCCTGTTTTTATCTCCGCGTCAGTTGCGTCTCTTCGGTTATATTTTAATTAAAAAGTCATAATTCAAAATTTAAAATTCATAATTAATAATACTATTTGTTTTAGTGTTTCTTAGTGTAAATTTTAGTGCTCTTAGTGGTAAAACAATCACTCCGTGGTTTTTTCAATTCATAATTCAAAATTCATAATTCAAAATTTTTATACTATGCTAAACTTCTTCCTTTTTCTTAAAGTAAAAAATTTATTAACTTGCAGCATTACATTATCAAAATCCTGTATATGAAATTTATTTTTGTAAGTTTGTTTTTCTTTTTTTCGCAATATGCTGTTTCTCAGAACCTTGACTCAACTATATCAAAGGATACATCATCTCTAAACTATACCCCTGAAATATCAATTTCAAAAATCTCAAACGACAAAATCGAAATAGACGGTGAACTCAGCGAAGAAGAATGGAAAACAGCGGCAAAAATTACAGATTTTTATGAATTTGAACCGGGTGATAATGTAAAACCATCGGTAAATACAAATGTTCTTATGTGCTATGACGATAATAATCTCTATGTCGGTTTTATCTGTTACGAAGACGATATGAACAAAATAAGAAAAACTCTTACACACCGCGACGATACTTATAATGATGATTATGCCGGTGTAATAATTGATACCTACGGCGAAGGAAAACAGGCGTATGAATTGTTCGTAAATCCTTATGGTGTTCAGGGTGATTTATTGTGGAGTACTCCAGGTAATGAAGATTTAAGTTTTGATGTTGTCTGGTACTCTGAAGCAAATGTATATCAGAATAATTGGGTTGCGGAAATTGCCGTTCCGTTTAAAAGTATCAGATTTCCTAAAAATGATGTTCAGGAATGGAAAATTCATGTTTACAGAAACAGACCTCGAGAAAATAGACAGGAAATAAGTTGGGCGGCTGTTTCAAGAAACGCTCCGACTTTATTCACAAATAGCGGTACTCTCAAAGGTATTAAAAACATTAATTCGGGCAATAATCTCGAAATCCTTCCTTCTTTCGTAAGTTCGCAGGCAGGAAATATTTCCGATTTGTCAAATGCAGACTCCGAATTTGTTAATGAAAAAATTAAAGGACAATTCGGTTTGAATATTAAATACGGAATTTCCTCAACTCTAACCGCCGACTTAACTTTTAATCCGGATTTTTCACAGATAGAAGCCGATGCGGGCATTATTAATGTTAATAATCCGTATGCATATTCTTACACCGAAAAAAGACCTTTCTTTATCGAAGGTGCTAATATTTTCAGTACTCCGTTTAATGTGGTCTATACACGTATGATTAATAACCCTTTAACTGCATTTAAACTTTCCGGAAAAATCGGAAAAACCGATGTCGGTTATCTTGCCGCCTACGATAAAAAAACTCCCTTCATTATTCCTTTTGAGGATAATAGCAGTTTTTTGAATACCGATAGAAAATCACTTTCAAATATCCTGAGAATAAAGCACACGATAAAAAATGAAACATTTTTAGGATTCATTCTTACCGACCGCGAAGTAAATAAACCGGGAAATGATTTTTTAAATGTGGATGGTTATAACCGCGTCTTCGGATTCGACGGGAATGTTAAACTTTTTGAAAATTATTTTTTTGAATTTCAGTTCCTTAGATATGTTTCAAATGAAATTACGGATTCGAGTTATAACAATTACGGAACTTTCGATAACGGAAAATACACAAAAGCTCTTGACGGAGAATCTTTCTCGGGTTTCGGAACTCATCTGGAGTTATTGAGAAGCGCCAAGCACTGGAATTTTAGTCTTTCCTATGACGATGCATCTCCGGTTGCAAGAAGAGATAACGGATATATTACCAACAATAATTACAGAACTCTTTTCCTCCGCCAGTCGTATATGTTTTATCCGGAAACGGATTTTCTGAAAAGAATTCAGCCTGGTTGTATGGGAATTGTAAGACACACCTATGACGGTAAATTAAAGGAACTCTTTTTAGATGCGGAAATATGGTTCAGATTCAAACATCAGATATCCGCTAATGTATCATTTTTTCTCGTTAATAATGAAGAATTTAACGGAGTCTATCACAAAGGTGCAAGAAGATTCTCCCTGAATGTTGACGCAAACACTTTTATTTTTCTAAGCGGGGGTTTCAGTGCAACTATCGGAAAGTATATTATTCGTTTCGGAAATTCTTACGTTGGATACGGGGGGGAATTTGGTGGGTGGCTTACATTTATTCCCCTAGAAAATCTGACGCTTAATACCGAATATTCTTATTTTGAACTGGCAAAAAATTACGGCGGAGAAAAACTGTTTGCAGGTTACATACTGCGCAATACCCTCAATTATCTTCCGGTGAAAGATTTTTCCTTGAGAATAATTACTGAATACAGTTCTGCCGATAAGTATTTCTATATTAATCCGCTCATCAGTTACAGACCTAACCCGTTTACTATTTTTTATTTCGGTTTCACACACCAGTATAATAACCTCGAACTCCCTTCTTCTGCTTCAAACTACTATCCCGACTCAAAGTACACTCTAAGCACACGCCAGTTTTTTCTTAAATTCCAGTACCTGTTTCGCCTCTGAGTTCAAAGTTCGTAAAGTTTATAAGGTTCATAAAGTTTAGAAAGTAAAAAAAATGTGGTTTTTTTTATGTGTGTTTTTTTAAAAAATTCTTCGTAATGTATCTTTATTCTATAACTAACTTCCATAACTGTATTCTAAAAGAAAAACCCGGACTATCTCTAATCCGGGTTTTTTTAAAAACTATCTGCTTACTACTGTTTACTTGATAACCATCATTTTTTTCGTCTCAATATAACTTCCGGCAAACAGTCTGTAGAAATAAACACCTGATGCAAGTTTAGATGCATCAAACTTTAACTCGTATCTTCCGGGAGCTTTTACACCTTCCGAAATTACCTGTACTTCTTCGCCAAGAGAATTATAGACAACAAGTTTTACATCCGTTGTTTTTGCAATATCAAAACGTATGTTCGTTGTTGGATTGAACGGATTGGGATAATTCTGCTTTAACTCAAATTTCGTCGGTATTTCATTTCCGATTTGAGATACATTTACCGGTACTCCTACAAATACATCATCTACAAATACACAGAATCCGTTAACGGCACAGTCCATATAATATCTGAACGCTACCCATAAATTGGTTGCTCCTGCGAATTGGGCTAAACTGTAAGAATATTGGACCCAGTTACCCCAGGTTGTTCCAACCGGCCAGTGAATAGATGCAATTTTATCAAGAAATGAATAAGTATTTGAATCCGTAGTACTCACCCAAACCTGAATGCTGTCTGAATAAGTTGTAGAACCGCCGAATGCCCAGAATTTTAATACGTCGTTTGCTGTAATAGCACCGGCGTCTTTAGTAATTAACCATACATCTGCAACAGAAGAAGGAGCACCCGTGGTATCAATGCTTGCCCACCAGGTTGCTGCCACGGATTTATGTCCGGTATGTGCTTTGGTTGTTAAAGCGTTAATACCCGGTATTGCTGCGCCCGTGTCACGTACTGTCCAATTAGTCATCGGGTCAATTGGGAATGATTGATTATTTACTCGATACCATCCCGCAGGAAGATTTAAAGAGTCTGCAGTTTCAAATCCCTCCTGAATTTTTACCTGAGAATTTAGAGTTACCGCAAAAAGCAAAAGAAAAGAAAGAAGTAATATTTTTTTCATTTTATACCTCCGGATTTTAAATTATGAAATATGGTTTAATTTAATCAATAATATTAAAAATTGAAACTTATTTTATTTTTCCTGTTCTTTTTTTTTAAGCCTTTTTATAAATTGAAATTTCTTCAGTAAAAATAAATTTTTTAAATTTATTTCTCAGGATTTACCTTCATATACAATGTACGTATCAGTTTTTCATAAGTTTCCGTTATTTCTATATCCCTGCGGCTCATTACTATTTTTGCTGTATTTAAAGCATCGTCAATGTTGTATAATTTTGGTTTACTGCCGGTAATATACCAGGAAAAATTGTTAATAAACTTATCAGGAAAATCTCCGCCCGCAATCAATGAAAATATTCCGATTACACAACCAGTATTTAACATTGTATTAATTCCTGTTTTTGTGTGGTCACCTATTATACTTCCAAGAAACTGCATTCCGGTATTAATTTGCGGTATGTCGGCTCTGTTTCTTGTTTTTATTATAGAATAGTTGTTTTTCAGGTTACTTGTCACTGTGTCCGCTCCCAGATTAACAAACTCGCATACGTAAGAATTTCCTATGAATCCGTCGTGCTGCTTGTTTACAAATGAATGAAATATTGTCCCCGATAATTCACCCGATAATCTTGAATTAAATCCCGCCATCACGGGTCCGTATATTTTTGTTCCTGATTTTATAAGAACTTTCTTTCCTATATATGCGGGACCTTTGATAAATGTAAACGGTTCAATTATGCTGTCTTCCTCGATAAAAATTTTTCCTTTTGTCGCATCTAGTACAACTCCGGGATATACATCTGCTTTTCTGTCAATATAAATTTCTTTCGGATTACGGAAATAATCTCCGTCAGGAAGGGGAAAATGATTTTTTCTGAAAATTAAATCTAAATCCCTCTTTAATATTTCGTCAAAATATCTTATTACGTCCCATATGTATTCTGTTACAAAATAATCAAGATTTTCTTTAAGTTTTAAGGATTCTGCGTTTATTTCTTTTTGATTTTTAAGAAATTCTTCCGATAAACACGTATTTTCCTTAAGTTTTTCACCCTTTATATAAACGGCAATGATTGAATTTTTTGATTTGATTACACACTCACTGTCAAGTTTAAGAAATGTCTTTATGGCTCTTTCAAAAAGAATGTGCCGTCCGTTTATTAAAAGATAATGTTCGTTACTGTTAAATATGTTAACGGATTTTTTCTTTTGTTCTGAAAGCAGACCTGCTAATTCTTTTCTGCAAAAATAGTCTGTTTCTCTGCTTTTCCCGGTAATGAACTCCAGCCTTTCAGCATTTGAAAAAATACCTGTTTTAATTTCATATACAGGTCTTAAAAGTGATGCAGGTTCAAAATTTCCGTAAAAACCGTCTTCAAAAATTGCTGTTTTCATATTTCAAATGTTTATAAATAAAAAAAGCCAACATATTTTATGCCGGCTTGAATTTAACAAACAGTTAAAAATCTTTATTTTGATGTTTCCTGAGTTTTGCCATATTTCTTAAGGAATTTCTCAACTCTTCCTGCGGTATCAACTATTTTCTGTGTCCCTGTAAAAAACGGATGACAAAGTGAACATATTTCAACTTTTATTTCAGGAACAGTCGAACGTGTCGTAAAAAGTACACCGCGATTTTCTCCGCAGTTGCAGATTACATTACATTTGTAATATTTCGGATGAATATTCTTTTTCATTTAATCTTAATAGTGTTTCTAAAAATGTTTAAGTTAATGATTTTTCAAATAAATTTCAATGTAATCAAATATCTTTCGCATTATTGCTTCGATTCCTGGTTTCTGAATTGTGGCTTTTGCCTCCTGAACCTTGGCTTCTGACTCCTGAACCTTGGCTTCTGACTCCTTGCTCTCTGCACCAAACTACTTACTGCTTACTACTGGCTTCTAGCTTCTTAATACTGGTTTATGACTACTTATTGATTATTACTTACTACTTATTACTTACTACTTGCTACTAATCGAGTATCCAGTCTTTTTTCTCCCATGTGAATTCCGGTAATTCCCTTCCAAAATGT
The DNA here is from genome assembly GCA_964459055.1 of uncultured Ignavibacteriaceae bacterium. Taxonomy (GTDB): domain Bacteria; phylum Bacteroidota; class Ignavibacteria; order Tepidaquicellales; family Tepidaquicellaceae; genus Tepidaquicella. Next base: position 24,837 of record CAYWMV010000003.1, read on the forward strand.
CCGTAAGATGCTGTTTTTCTAAAAATCGGTCTCTGCAATTTAAGTGTAGTTATTATTCCTCCGGGTGTCAGGTCTAAAACTTTCTCCAGTTGTTTTTGTATGCCGGTTTCATCAAAATTACTTGTACCGTGAAAATCCAGCATAAATGAAACGGGATTTTCCTGTCCGATCGCATAAGCCAGTTGAACCGTACATCTTTCCGCAAGTTTTGCGGCAACAATGTTTTTTGCTATGTATCTTGCCATATATGCCGCTGACCTGTCAACTTTTGTGGCATCCTTGCCGGAAAATGCGCCTCCTCCGTGCGGACAACTTCCGCCGTAAGTATCAACTATTATTTTCCTGCCCGTTAAACCTGTATCTGTCTTCGGACCTCCGAAATTAAATGTACCGCCGGGATTTACAAGATATTGTACATTGTTTAGTTTAAAGTATTTTTCAAGAACGGGTTTAATTATATCTGTTTTAACAACTTTTCTTAATTCATCCAGTGTTATTTCCTTTGAGTGCTGTGTGGAAAATACAACTTTCCTGATGGCGGCGGGTTTATTATTCTCATATTGAATTGTAACCTGTGACTTTGCGTCGGGAAATAAAAAGGAGTATTTTGAAGTTCTTCTTAGTTTTGCGTGGTATTCAAGAAGTTTGTGAGCAAGCAGTATGGGCATCGGCATTAATTCTCTTGTTTCGTTGCTCGCATACCCGAACATTAATCCCTGGTCGCCTGCTCCTGTTTTTTTCTTACCTGTAACAGCCCTGTTTATTTCGGGACATTGCTGTTTTATTGATAATACGTATGTACAGGAATCCGCATCAAGTCCGTTTTTTACGTTATAACCGATTTCTTTTATAACTGATTTTGCAATATCGGTAATCTTTGTTTTTGGATGTGACTTTGAATTGAACTCTCCTGAAATAATAACAAGATTATCCGAAAGAAGTGTTTCACACGCAACCTTGGAATTCTTATCCGTTTTTAGATATTCGTCAAGCACGGCGTCTGAAATCTGGTCTGCCACTTTATCGGGATGACCTTCAGATACCGATTCCGAAGAAAATAAATATTTTTTTGTCATATTGTTAAATTAATTTAAAAAACCGTATTAATAAAAAAACCGTTTACTGAACCTGTAAGTAAGCGGTTTGAACCCGGAATATTTCGTGTTGCCACGCGTATTATTTAAGCACCGTGTTTCCGGCTTACCGGTTGCTGTTTCCGGTATAAAGAAAACTCTTAATACAAAAAACGTATTTCTAAAGAACCGGTTAAAAATAAAATTAATTATTAATAAAATAAACTGAATAATAAATCTGATTTAAATTTTATTTATGATTACATCAAATAATTTTTCAACCTCTGTCGGGAATGAGATAAGGAGTGAAAATTTATGGTGAGTGTTTTTAATTTTTATTAAATAATAGTTGGCATATATTGCAAAAAAACAGTTAAACTTGAATTTATTTGATTAAACTATTTTACTTGTTATAAATGTTTGATAAGAACTACTGGGATACTAAATATAAAAACGGTTATACGGGCTGGGATATGGGATATGCATCAACGCCTCTTAAAGAATTTTTTGATACACTCAAAGATAAAAATATTAGCATTCTCATTCCCGGAGGAGGTAACGGATATGAGGCGGAATACCTTTTTAAAAAGGGATTTAAAAATGTTTTTCTGCTGGATATCTCCGAAATACCGCTGATAAATTTTTCTGACCGTGTGAAAGATTTTCCAAAAGAAAATCTTCTGAATTCAGACTTTTTTAAACTTACCGGGCGGTATGATTTAATAATTGAACAAACATTTTTTTGCGCACTGGACAGAAAATTCAGGGATGATTATGCAAAAAAAATTTCCGGCTTGCTGAATAAAGACGGAAAATTTGCAGGACTTCTTTTTGATTGTGAGTTTCCGGATACGGGCGAACCTCCTTTCGGAGGAAATAAGGAAGAATACCTGAAATATTTCGAACCTTACTTTGAAATAAATGTATTTGAAAAAGCGTATAATTCAATTAAACCAAGAATGGGCAGAGAACTGTTTTTTATCTTTTCAAAAAAACAAAGAAAATGATTTTTATTTACAGTTTTTGGCTGATTTTTTCTTTAATAAACAAAATTGTCGAAACTACATCTGTTTTATCTCTGAATTCCTTTAATATAATATGGCACAGATTTTGCTTAATTCAAAATATATAAAATAAATAAAATATGACAAAATTACACAAGTTCTTTATTTCTTTACTGGTTCTGATGTATCCTGTTTATATGTTAGCGCAGGAGACTCACCTGGAAACAAAACAACCGATGGGATTCTGGGGTTTCATATTCACTCCTAAATATATCGTTGTGTTTTTGCTGACGATTATATTTATTGTTTTACTTTTCACTAAAAAGATAGATTCAAAAATCCGGGTTTATGTACTGGCTTTATCTTTTATTTTGTTCGGAATAGTAAGTTATTTTGTACATTCTCTTTTTATTTCCCCTTCTCCGGTCTGTGCAACTACAAAACCTTTTTATATGGGTGCAAGACCACAATTTTTTGCGACTCTGGCTGTTATTGGAGTGCTTTCCATTGTTGCTTCGAAAGGATTTTGCGGAATTGCTTGCCCGATTGGAGCTCTTCAGGAAATGTTTTATAAAATACCGGTATTAAAAAAACTTAAAAAGAAAAAATTACCGTTTTATATAAGTAACAGTATCAGAATCGGAATTGCCGTAAGTTTTTTCCTTCTGATTTTTTCTACCGGTTTTTCTATTTACGGATATATTAATATGTTTGATTTAATACACTGGGAATTTACGGAATTGCAGATGTTTGATTTAATTTCACTTGTCGTGTTTTTGGTTATTATGCTGGGATTAAGTCTGTTTTTGTTCAGGCCTTTCTGTTATTTAATCTGCCCAATGGGGATTTTTACGTGGATTTTAGAACATTTTTCCGTATTAAAAGTCCGCTTAAGAAAAAAAGATTGTAATAAATGCGGAAAATGCATTATTCGGTCACCCTGCCCTTCTGTTGGAGGAATTATTGAAGGAAAAACTATAAGGGGTGATTGTCATTTATGTAATATTTGTATAGAGTCCTGCCCGACCAATGCATTATATTTTGGTATAAAAAAATAAAAATTAAGATTTTAGGTATAAAAAAAACGTTCCCGGTTATCAGCCGGGAACGTTTTTTAACTATAAAAACGAACGTTTACACTTTTGTTACATTCGCCGCTTGAGGGCCCTTTGGACCATCCTCAATTTCAAATTCAACTGTGTCGCCTTCATTCAAGGTTTTGTAACCCTTTGAGTTGATTGCTTTGTAATAAACAAACACATCAGGTTCATTTTCTCTTGAAATGAAACCGAAACCTTTAGTAGCGTTGAACCATTTGACTGTTCCTTTTTCCATTAAGAAAATTTTTAATTAATAAAACATATTTCAAAAAGTTTCTGTAGTTTTGGCTATGTTGCTGCCTTTGAACTAATCAAAGATGATCCCTTAGACTGAAGAAACCCGTCTTGCAGGAAAGGTAAATCTTGAACAAATCAAAAAACAGAGAACTTACAGCCACAAATATATGATATTATGTAATTAACTGCAATTCAATTATTAAAAATCTCAAAATTTAATGTTTTTTTTATATAGCCTGCTTTTCTGGTTTAAAAAATTTAATGTCTGTTTTTTGTTAATATGAAATATTTGCGGATTATTATTAATAGTATTGTATAAAAAATTAATTATCCCTATTTTGTGCATATGCACAAAATATAACATTTATGGGAAGATGGAAAAAACAACGTTGCTGCAGACTGCTGGAAGGAGAAAGGCTGTATAAACCTATTGCTGTTCCTATGAAACATTTAGAAGTTATCGAACTTGAGCCGGACGAATTTGAGGCAGTAAGAATTTCCGATTATGAAAACAAAAGCCAGATTGAGGGGGCGGAAATAATGGGGATTTCGAGGGGAACTTATCAAAGAATTCTTGAAAACGGACGAAAAAAAATCTTTTCGTTTTTATTAAATAATAATTCATTAAAAATTAAAAACAGGAGTTAAAAATGAACATCGCAATTCCAACCTGCGGAAAAAACGGATTAAATGAGGAAGTTTACGGACATTTTGGCAGTGCACCTTATTTTACTATCTATAACACAGAAACAAAAGAAATTTCCGTAATAGACAATAATAACGACCACAGCACACACGGGCAATGTACACCTGTTGAATATATTTCCGGGTACAGTGTAAAAGCCGTATTAACTTGCGGTATGGGAAGAAGAGCTGTTTCTCTTTTAAACGACAGTGGCATTAAAGTTTATTTGGTAAACGGGCTAACCGTTGCGGATGCAATTCAGCATTACGAATCCGGACAATTAATTGAATTGTCAGAAGATGATGCCTGCGGCGGACATGAAGGAGGTCATCAGCATAACCACGGTCATAATTAATATAACTTACGCTCATTTTTAATTGCTTCCCCCTTCCCAAAGTGAAAACTGAAGCGGGGATTTTATATTAGACATATTTACTTTTCGTAAAATCAATGGGTTAAATAAAAGTCTATTATGTTTTTTATTTAATGCACATTTTTTATAAACTTGATTAACTCGCTTAACTTTTAGATATTTGATATATGCCCGGTGTAAAAGCAATAAAAAGTTCAGATTATACATACAATCTTCCTCAGGAAAAAATAGCGTTGTATCCGCTTCAAAAAAGAGATGAATCAAAAATTCTGATTTACAAAAACGGAAATATTTCATCAGATATTTTCAAGAATAGTTCGCAATATATACCCGAAAATTCAATTGTTATTCTTAATAATACAAAGGTTGTCAATGCACGGATTTATTTTAAAAAACCTACGGGTGCACGTATTGAAATATTTTGTCTCGAACCGGAGAAAGGTCTTTCAAACCTTGAAACCGCTTATACGGAAAAAGGGGGGTCCGTCTGGAAATGCCTTATAGGAAAAGCAGGGAAGTGGAAATCGGGAACACTTCTTCAAAAAATATCCGCAGAAGATAAAGAATACACGCTTGAAGCAAAAATAACCGGAAGAGGAAAAGATTTTTTTCTTATTGAGTTTGTATGGAAACCAAAAGAGTTGACTTTTGCAGAAATGCTTTACTTGTTCGGCGTTACTCCTTTGCCGCCTTATATTAAAAGAGAGGCGGAAAAGTCAGATGAAAATACCTATCAGACGGTATATGCGGAATATGAAGGCTCTGTTGCCGCTCCAACCTCCGGTTTTCATTTCATAAATGAAACATTAACATCTTTCAAAAACAAAAACATTGAATTACAATATCTGACTCTGCATATAGGTGCAGGGACGTTTAAACCTGTTACTTCAGATACGATTGGCGATCATAATATGCATCCCGAAAAAATTATTATAAACAGAAAATTGATTGAGTCTCTTTACGGGAATTTAAAGAATGTAAACCGGGATGAATATAGAACGGTTATTATGGGAGGCACTACCTCCGTACGTGCATTAGAATCTTTTTATTGGTACGCTCTGAATCTTATGAATAACTTCGAAGAAGACAGATTAATTAGCGGATTTAATGTTTCACAATGGTTTCCTTATGAAAACCGGTATGAAAATAAAAACACACACGAACCTTTCGGGTTTGTTTTGGAAAAAATGTACAAATATAATCTCCAAGAAATAACCGGCGAAACCTCGATGATAATCGTGCCCGGTTATAAATTCAAAATTGCAGACGCTCTTATTACTAATTTTCATTTACCGGGGAGTACTTTACTCCTGCTTGTCGCCGCATTAACAGGTAATGACTGGAAGAATATTTACAATTATGCACTTGAAAACGAGTTTCGCTTTTTAAGTTACGGGGACTCTTCGCTTCTATTTAAAAATACTGGTAGGTAGAAAATTTCGTTGGTCGTTATTTTCAAAAATAAATTAATCTTTTAATTTAATTATAAATAACATATTTTTAGATTTTTGAAATTACGGTCTTAAAAATATGGCAAAACCTTTACCTGAAGAATATCCGGAATTTTACTCTGTATATATAAATTTACTTGAGGACGACGATATTGTAAATATCTTAAGTCAGCAATCAAATGATTTACAGAACCTTCTCAAAAATATCTCCGACGAAGATGCCGGAAAAAGTTATGCTTTCGGAAAATGGACTCTAAAAGAGGTAATCGGACATTTACTGGATAACGAGCGCGTGTTTATTGCAAGGGCTCTGCGAATTGCAAGAAGAGATAAACAGCGTTTGCCCGGTTATGAGCCGGATGATTACGTAAAAAATGCAAAATATTTCGAGCGTTCTTTGAAAAGTCTGATGGAAGAATTGCTTCTGCTTCGTGCCGCCGATTTATTACTAATAAGCAGTTTTGATGAAAGCGACTTAACCAGAAGGGGAATTGTTGATGATTATGAATTAACTGTAAATTCTACACTTTTTATTTTTGCCGGACATGAGAAACATCATATTAACTATATAAAGGAAAATTATCTGAAAATTTAGTGTTTTTATAGAAATTTTCTTCTCCCGCGTCCCGAAATGACTGTTGTTACCGGGATAAATTTTTCCGCAATCCCGTTTAAATACCAAGTACTTCCCGCCAGTTTGCCCAGTTCAATCTTTTCCTGTCTGTAATATACCTGTTATAAGGTTTGTCATAAAGAACATGTTCCCATACCGGGGTTGCTGCGCCTGTTATTTCGGGTTTATCGTCAATTAAAATATCACTTTGAATTAATGTCTTATCCCGTGTAAGTATCAGTTTTTCAACCCACTTAGAACCTAAATGTTTCTCAACCCATTCATATTTTTCTTTTACACAATTATGGTATTTCAATAAAGGACTTGTACAGATGAAAACTTCATTACCTTTATCCCGCAATTCATTAATTGCTTTGATACTCCCTTTTATTACGGGCAGATTCCGAATAAACCCGGGGGATGTATTTATTTCGCTTATTAACGGATAATAGTCCTTCGGCGATTCGTCTCTTATATAGAAACATTTCCTTGAGTCGGGAGGAGTAATTGGTTTTTCCGGATGTAAAATACGCCAAATTTTATAGAATTCACTGTCAAAATCCGCAAGAACATCGTCCATATCAATAAGTATTATCATATCTGTTTTAAATAAGTTATGGCAAGATACTAATCAAAAAATAATAATTAAATAAAGAAAATTCTCCTTACCGTTACTCTCAATTTGTCTTTTATTTCAAATTTATATTTAATAACTTGAATAAAATTCTTACCAAAAATTATTTTTATTATGAGTACAAATACACCAACCTCAACCGGAAAAACCCGTAAAATTAAAGGAAAGACTGTAATTGATATCGAAAAATGCAAAGGCTGCGAATTGTGTACGACAGCTTGTAATGAACACGCAATTCATATGTCCAAGAATATTAATAATATGGGATATCATTATGCTGTAGTTGTGAATGATTTATGTACAGGTTGTACTAACTGTGCTGTTGTTTGTCCTGACGGTGTAATTAAGGTTTACCGGGAAGATAAGAAGAAAAAAAATCTTGTTGCTACTATATCAAATGTTCAGTCATCAATGAAAATTAATATTGACGATGCTGAAAAGCAGCATCCCAAGATGGATTATCTATGAAAATTAAAAACACGAATTAATTCTCAAAAATTTTTTAAGGAATATAATTAATCAGTAAGTAATATTGATTTTTATAAATTTTAAATTTATAGTTTATGGAAGAAGTTGATATCAGATTAATGAAGGGAAATGAGGCGATGGCAGAGGCAGCTATTCAAGCCGGTTGTGATGCTTATTTCGGATATCCCATAACCCCGCAGTCGGAAGTTCCCGAGTATTTATCAAGGGAAATGCCCAAAAGAACAGGTGTTTTTCTGCAGGCGGAAAGTGAGGTTGCGTCAATAAATATGGTTTATGGTGCAGCCGGTGCCGGTGCAAGGGTTATGACTTCGTCTTCATCTCCTGGAATTAGTCTTATGCAGGAAGGTATTTCTTATATTGCCTGTGCGGAATTACCCTGCCTTATTGTAAATGTTAACAGAGGTGGTCCTGGTTTAGGCACAATTCAACCGTCACAGGGTGATTATTTTCAGTCCACAAAGGGAGGCGGACACGGCGATTATAGATTGATTGTACTGGCTCCCGCTTCGGTTCAGGAAATGGCAGATTTTGTTTTTCTCGGATTTGAATTAGCCGATAAGTACCGCAATCCCGTTCTGATGCTCACCGACGGCGCAATCGGACAGATGATGGAAAAAGTTGTGTTTAAAAATCTTGAAATTAAGAAAATTGATAAACCGTGGTCAACACAGGGCAAAACCCCTGACCGAGAAAGAAATATTATTACTTCGCTTTTTATTAAACCGGAGGTGATGGAAAAGGTTAACCTGCGTCTGAACAAAAAATATGATGAAATCAGGAAAAATGAAGTCCGTTATGAGGAAATTATGACCGATGATGCCGATTTTTTGATTGTAGCATACGGTTTGTCGTCAAGAATCAGCCATAAAACAATTCAACTGGCAAGGGCAAAAGGTTTAAAATGGGGATTATTAAGACCTATAACTCTTTTCCCGTTTCCTTATGACAGAATCAACGAACTGGCAAATAAATTAAAGGGCGCCGCAACTGTTGAACTGAATGCGGGTCAAATGATTGAAGATGTAAAACTTGCTGTCAACGGCAAGATTGAAGTTGGTCATTATGGACGTATGGGCGGAATTATTCCGAGTCCGGAAGAAGTCGAACAGAATCTTGAAAAGATATTTAAAGCAATGAAATAATATAAATTTTCTGAAAGCAATAAGTTATTAACAGAATAAATGGTATTATAAAAAAAATTAATTAAGCATTTAAAAATTTCTTTAATATGGCAGAACAAAAAGATTTAACAGCAGAAAATCAGGAATGCCTCGAAGTAACAGACCTTGAGGGATATGAATTAGTGTATGAACGTCCCGCTACGTTAACGGAAACGAAATTACATTATTGTCCGGGTTGCGGTCACAGTACGGCACATAAACTCATAGCAGAGGTTATTGATGAACTCGAAATTCAGGATAAAACGATTGGTGTAGCGCCGGTAGGGTGTTCGGTTTTTGCTTACGATTATCTCAATATTGACTGGCAGGAAGCCGCGCACGGTCGTGCAACAGCGGTAGCAACAGGCATAAAAAGATTTTTACCCGATAGGTACGTGTTTACCTATCAGGGTGACGGAGACCTTGCAGCAATCGGTACCGCCGAAACTATCCATTGTATTAACCGCGGAGAGAATATATTGATTGTATTCATAAACAACGGCGTTTACGGAATGACAAGCGGACAGATGGCTCCGACTACCCTGAAAGGTATGAAAACTACGACTTCTCCTTACGGACGCGATGTCGGGCACGTGGGGTATCCTATTAAAGTGTCGGAATTAATTGCTCCGCTTCCGGGTGCTTTTTATGTAACCCGTGTTGCGGTTCACACACCTGTCCTTGCAAGAAAAGCAAAAAAAGCTATTATGAACGGATTCAAGTATCAAAAACTCGGTAAGGGTACGTCATTTGTAGAGGTTATATCAAATTGCCCTTCCAATTGGAAGATGACCCCTGTTCAGACTATGGACTTTATTAATGATGAGATGTTGAAGTATTATCCGCTCGGCGATGTAAAATTACCTCCAAAAGAGGCACTGGAAAATCTTGATAAATAAAAATAAAATGTGTTTATGAATAGCTGTATTTTATTATACAGCAATTTTTAAATTTGAAAATAAAAATATTATGACAGAAGAAATTATTTTTGCGGGCTTCGGAGGACAGGGTGTACTTTCGATGGGTCAGACACTTGCATATTCCGCAATGGTAGAAGGAAAGAATGTATCCTGGATGCCGTCTTACGGTCCGGAAATGCGGGGCGGTACAGCAAATTGCATTACTATTGTTTCTGATGAGCAAATCAGTTCCCCGATAGTGTCAAAGTTCGACACTGCCGTTATCCTGAATCAGCCTTCAATGGAAAAGTTTGAATCACAGGTACAGCAAAACGGTGTTATTATATACGAGTCAACAAATATTCTTAAGGCATCAGAAAGGAAAGATATAGAAATTTACCCCATTCCTGCAGCAGAAGAAGCAAATAAATTAAATAATACCAAGATTGCAAATATGGTACTGTTAGGTGCATACCTTGAAAGAAAACCGATTGTCGGCATTAATTCAATTATTGAGGCACTGAAAAAGGTATTGCCGGAGCGTTATCATCATTTGCTTATGGTAAATCGTCAGGCACTTGAGGTGGGGGCGGCAATAATGAAAAAACTGACTGAAAAGTAAATTTTTTTATTAAAAGATTTATACTAATTTTATAACCGCTTCCGGAAACGGGGCGGTTATTTTTTTTAACACATTATACAATAATGCTGAATAAAAACAGAGAAACAAAACCTTTTTCCTGGGAAGATCTCGGAAATGTTCAGTTGGGAAGACCAAATCTCGGCCATAATGTTTCGGTCAAAATATACAGGTTGTTTTTATATACAATAAAAGACACTCTTGTCAAAACGTTTGGAGTAGAGAAGACTACTGAACTGTTCAGGGCGGCAGGAAAACTTGCAGGAATACATTTCTGTAAAAAATATCTGAACAAAAATTCAGATATGGATACTTTTATGTCGGACTTTCATAAAATTTTCATGGAACTAAAAATGGGTGATATAAGAATTGAAAGTGTTGATCTGGAAAATTTCGGTATTGTGCTTACTATTGCGGAAGATTTAGATTGTTCCGGACTACCTGTTTCGCACGAAGAAGTGTGTGATTACGAAGAAGGTTTTTTATCGGGTGTGTTTCAGGAGTATCTGGATAAAGAGTTTGATGTAAAGGAGATTGATTGCTGGGCAAGCGGAGGAAGAGTATGCCGTTTTGAAATTAAATATAAATAGGGATGGATAAAAGAGAGTCTGTTTTACTCGGTAAAATAACAAAAACTCTGGAGGATTTACTCTCAGGCAGTCATCCTTCAAAAATACGGGATAAGGGTCCGGAAGAACTGGAGGAATTGATTTTAATTATTAACGACCTGCTTGACTTTTCGGAACAGATTTCAAATTTTCTTTTCTCTTTGTCTAAAGGCAATCTGAATGAAAATGTACCGGTTAGAGAAAATATCCTTGCTTCCCCGTTTAAGGAACTGAATTCAAAATTACTGCAGATAACTTACCAGGCGCAGCAGGTGGCAAAGGGTGATTATTCACAGAGATTGGATTTTATGGGAAACTTTTCCAAAGCGTTTAACGAAATGGTCGAATCCCTCGAAGAAAAAGAAAAATCCTTAAAGAAAAGCGAGGAAAAATCACGACTAAATAAGCAGAGGTTGGAACTCGCTATACACGCTGCGAATCTTGCGTGGTGGGAGTGGGATGTAAAAAGCGATATATTAAATTATGATTTTCGTAGAACGGATATGGTCGGTTATGGTTTCGATGAATATCCCAAATATGCAAAAGAGATACAGGCAACAATTCATCCCGAAGATAAAAAGGTTTTTCATGAAATTCTCGACACACATATGAAAGGAAAATCTCCCGATTTTGAACACGAATACAGAATAAAACACAAGGATGGAGGTTATATATGGGTTCGGGACAAGGGAAAAGTTACCGAGTATGATGTGATAGGCGCGCCTTCAAAAGTATCCGGGCTGATTTACGATATTACTGAAATGAAAACTTCACAGTTAAAACTGCAGGAATCTGAAAAAGTATTACGTGATTCGAATACGGCAAAAGATAAATTGTTTTCCATTATTTCACACGACCTTCGGGGTCCGATAGGTTCAATATATCAGTTTTTAGATTATATTTCCTCTAACCCAAACCAGTTCAATCAGGAAGAATTGCAGGAGGTTCTGATAAGTATGAAGAACTCCTCTAAAGTAACATACGAAATGCTCGATAATTTGTTGCTCTGGGCGCGAAGCCAGGGGAGTAAAATTGAATACAGGGCTGACGCAGTAAATGCTTTTGAAGTGCTTGTCGATACTAAAACTGTCCTGAATTCTCTTGCAAAAAATAAGGGCTTGTCCGTAAAAATAAAGACGACTCCGGATGTATTTTTTTATGCCGATAAAGAATCTATAAAAACCGTTTTAAGAAATTTACTTTCGAATGCAATTAAATTTTCAAATAATGGCAAAAGTGTTTTTCTTGAAGCCCGTAAATTACCTGCCGATAAGAAAGTTTTATTTGTAGTAAAGGATAATGGTGTAGGAATACCCGAAACTGTGATTGAAAGATTATTCCGCGTAGATATAAAATCCTCAACTATAGGAACTGCGGGTGAGAAAGGAACCGGACTGGGGTTGTTGTTATGTAAAGAGTTTGTCGAAGCCAACGGCGGTGAAATCAGTGTTACAAGCAGGATTAATGAAGGTTCCGTGTTTTCTTTCACGGTTCCAATGCCGTAAATTTTCGAAATATCTTTTGTTCTTCGGAAGGTTGTGACTTTTTTCAACGCCGTAAATTAATTTTTCATTTCATTAAGACGCAAATTCATTTATCTTTGAAAAAATAAAAAATTTATTAATGCGAAAAGAAGTATTGGACAAAGGGTTCATTGAATTAATAGACCATCTTGGAAGTGATTTAACGGTTGCTAATTCCGCACGTGTATCGTTCGGAAAAAGAAAATCAAAATATGATGACAGAGACAGGATTTTAGTAAAATTCCTCGCTGAGAACAAACATTATTCTCCTTTCAGGCACTTAATTGTTCAGTTTCACCTGAAAGCACCGGAGTTCGTAATGAGGCAATGGTATAAACACGTAGTGGGCATAGAAACAACTTCAAGTTACCCGACAAAAGACCACGCCTGGAACGAAATTAGCGGCAGATACGTGCCCGTAAACGACTTCTATGTTCCGGAAAAATGGCGGAAACAATCGGAAGACAATAAACAGGCATCTGAAGGATTTATAGAAAATCAGGAGGAGGCAAAAAATATATTTGATAGTACGATGAACAGTCTTCTTGACTCTTATAATAAATTATTGAATCTTGGAATTGCAAAAGAACAGGCAAGGATATTTTTGCCGTTAAATCAATATTCTGAAATTTACTGGACGGCTTCTTTTCAGGCTGTAATGAATTTTATTGAACTTCGTGATGACAGTCACGCTCAATGGGAAATACGGGAATATGCCCTCGCAATGAAAGAGATAATGATTGAATTATATCCGGAAACGACAAAAATCTGGTTTGAAGTAGAAGAGCAAAGAACAAAGAGTAAATAAGGAATTTAGTCGTATAAACAGTTATAAAAATCAAGGGGTTCTGCCCGGAGAGCAGAAATTTTTAACGCGATAGTGTGCAGATTAAGTAAAAATAATTATCTGTTGAAGAAACTGTTTATTACAGCACCTACTACATTGGGATTTTCCTTGAATCTTCTCATTGAATACTGATACCATCTCTTCCCAAACGGAACGTATATTCTCATTTTATGTCCGTCCGCAACAAGTTTATCTCTCAACTTTTCGGTTACGCCGAGAAGCATCTGAAATTCGTACTGATCTTTATTCAAATTTAATTCTCTGATAAGTTTAAGAGATTCTTCAACGAGATATTTATCGTGAGTAGCTATGCCTACGTATGCTTTTCTTTCAAACATTACTCTGAGAACTTTCATAAAGTTATCCCGCACTTTTTGCTTCTTTTTAAAAGCAATTTCTTCGGGTTCAATGTAAATTCCCTTGCATAAGCGAAAACTTGTTTTTACCTCCGTCAGTTTAATAACGTCTTCTTCTGTTCTTCTCATATAAGCCTGTAGAACAAGTCCTACATTATCAAATTTTTTCCTGCTCTCTTCAAATATCCTGATAGTTGCATCCGTAACGGAAGAATCTTCCATATCAATTCTGACAAAATTATTCAGTTCTTTTGCTTTGGTAAGAATTTCTGTTACCAGATTAAGACATAAATCGTAATCAATATTTAATCCCAGCATTGTAAGTTTTATGGAAAGGTTGGAGTTTAGTTTGTGCCTGTTAATATATTCTAGTACTTCTATGGATTCGTTCTTTGATTCTATTGCTTCCGCTTTTTCTGATATACTTTCACCCAGAACATCCATTGTTGCAAAAATATTTTTTGAATTCAGTTCCTGAACTTTCTTTACTCCTTCATCAATATTATCTCCTGCAATATATCTGTTTGCAAAAATCCTGATAATTCTTTTCGGAAATACCGGGAGAATTCCTACAACTGCCTTGTTAAATAGATTCATATTATGGTTTTTATGTAAAAATATCTATATTTAAATATAGATAAAGTGAAAAAAAAATAACGTTTCTTTTTACTCAAATCTTCCTATTAATATCCCCCATCCTCCCAATCATCCAATCATACAATCACCCAATCATACAATCACCCAATCATACAATCATCCAATCATAGAATCACCCCTTTTCCCTTCTATGACTAATTTCTATGACTAATTTCTAAAAAAACCCATCCACCGCTTTTCTTCTATTGCTATCTTCTATGACTATCTTCTAAAAAAAAAGCCCGCCGCATAAATGCGGCAGGCTTCGTTAGATAAAAAAGGGAAGTCCTTATTTCGTTAAAATCATTTTCTTTGTTTCACGGAAATTATCCGCTGTCAGAGTATAGTAATAAATTCCCGTTGAATAATTAGAAGCATCAAATGTAACTGCATGATTTCCTGCTGTTTTTTGTTCTGCTATAAGTGTCGTCAGTTCTTCACCAAGTATATTATATACTTTTATGGTTATGAATGCCGGTTGCGGTACAGAATATTCAATTGTGGTTGAAGGATTGAACGGATTCGGATAATTTTGTTTTAATGCAAATTCGTTCGGTATCTGGTTGTTCGGGTCAATGATACCGGTAATTTGCTCTGTATATTTATATATTGTACCCGTTGTTGTTGACCCTTTGCACGCAAAGGCTGTAACAATTCCGGTTACATTATCATAGTATAAATCAAAATGATTAACTGTAGTAGCGGTCGGGAATGCAATACTTGTCCAGGTTGCTCCGTTATCTGCACTCTTAAAGAACTGCGTTCCTGTTGTTGAAGAAACAAGTACATAGCATACCGGTTTTCCCGGAACCCATTTCATTGTTCCGTATCCTGCGGTGATTGTACTTGGTATGGTTTGTGAAAACCAGTTTAATCCTCCGTTCGTGGTTCTGGCAATTGTTGTTGATGTGCCGTTTCCTGCCGCTATTCCGTTAATTTTGTCCGTACTGAATGCTGCTCCGCTGACAAATCCGGTTGTTCCTCCTGCGCCCGTTAACGGTACATATGTAAAGGTTGTTCCCGCATTGGTTGTAATTCCAAAACGGTAGGGCATCGCATTTAGACCAAAGCCGTAGAAGTTTGAATCTATAACAATAATTGAGTTTTGTGCCGATGCCGCACCTGAAAGAGGTGATGTTGTTACATACCAGTTATTTCCGCCGTCGTGAGTTTTCGCAATCCAGTAAGTAGTTCCGGTCGGAGGGTCACTTTCAACTATTCCGAAGTTCGGATTAGTTTTTGAAAACACAATTCCGTTGATGAATCCGGCAGTACCGCCTGTTGAAAGTACTGTCGTCCAGTTAACACCTCCGTTGGTGGTTTTATAGAACGAAGCATTTCCGCCTGCTCCGCCCGCTGCGCCGCCGTCACCTACGAAAATGGTGTTTGCGTCAATACCCCAGATGCAATAAGGTTCAAGGGTAAGACCGTTATTTGGCAGTTGGGTAAAGTTGAGTCCGCCGTTGGTTGAGCGCCATACTGACGGTGCGTTGCTCGCTCCTCCCGCAACAAAAACAAGTGTCGGTGAAACTACTGAAACACTTGGATAAGTGCTGACGGCGTTAACCGTTCCGACTGTTACCCATTGCGAATAACAAAAACCCGTGAGTAAAAATAACAATAAAATTGTAAGTGCTTTTTTCATTTTTCTTTCTCCTTTATTTTGGTTATGTCTATTTTAATAAAAATATTCATTAAAACAAAGTGTAAATTTTTTTCTTATTTTCTCTGCCGTAAGCGGTGTTTTGTATTATTTTCTTGCTATCATAGATTTTTGAAAAGAAAACTGATATATTTACGTATGAAAAAAAGCCGGTATGTTGTAACTTTATTAATAATCTTTTTAATATCTGTAGCCTTATTGTCGCAGGTAACAAGCGATAAGCCGGGAAGTAAATTCAGAATAGCAAGATTAAAATATCAGGGCGGGGGCGACTGGTACAACGACCCTTCTGCGGAAGTCAATATGATGGAGTATCTCGGAAAAAATACTTTAATTGATATTGATAAACCTTTATTTTATTCCGTTGATATTGCGTCTGATGAAATTTTCAAATATCCGTTTTTGATAATGACGGGACACGGTAATGTTGATTTAACAAACGAGCAGGCTGCAAGATTAAGAAAGTACTGTGAGTCCGGAGGATTTCTTTTTGCCGATGACGATTACGGTATGGATGAATCTTTCAGAAGAGAAATTAAAAAAGTTTTTCCCGATAAAGAATTAAAAGAGTTACCGTTTGATCACGAAATTTATAACAGTCATTATATTTTTCCTTCGGGCTTACCGAAGATTCACGAGCACGACCAGAAACCTGCACAGGGATTCGGAATATATTCTTTAGACGGAAGATTGTGTGTGTATTATTGCTATGAAACAAATATTACTGACGGATGGGCGGATACGCAGGAGCATCAGGACCCGCCGGAGAAACGTGATGAAGCATTTAAAATAGGTACCAATATAATTGTTTATGCTCTTTCGAATTAATTTTTTTACTCTTCCGTTTCCGAATCCTGACTCATAACCAAACTAAGCCTGAACCAAAAAGTTTAATATCTTAATAAAATCTGCATACTCTGCATACCTGTTCGCCGAAGCGAAATTTGCGTCATCAGTGTGCCAAATTCGTAATACTTGCCTTGGCTTTCCGAAAATACTCCTTCCCAATGTCTATCCCGTGTCCACGGGACTCTGGCTTGGGAAGGTCCTTTCGTGTCTTATGGATTTCCTCCGTTTCCTTTGTGTTAAAACCACGTAATCCTTGACCTGTCACTTGTCACATTCAACTTGTCATTGTTTTTTCGTGTTTTTTTGTTTCAATCCGTGTTAATCTTCCTAATCATCGTGCCAAATTCGTAATACTTGCCTTGGCTTTCCGAAAATACTCCTTCCCAATGTCTATCCCGTGTCCACGGGACTCTGGCTTGGGAAGGTCCTTTCGTGTCTTATGGATTTCCTCCGTTTCCTTAGTGTTAAAACCACGTAATCCTTGACCTGTCACTTGTCACTTAAAAATTACTGACGTCTCTGCCGAAAACTGATGTTTTTATCCAGTCGAATAATACAAGCAGTTTATTTTTAAAACTGACAAGTTTTGTAAGATACGCACTTCTCCATAGGAAAAATGTTGCAAAGCCGCTTCCCTTGTATTGCGGAGTATCTGCTAACGCTTTTCCTCCTCCTACATAAGCCAGCATACCAAGATTTTTGAATGTAAATTTTTTTCTTCTGTTTCCGCTGTTGAATATTTTTGCAAGAAACAAACCCTGCTTTTGCGCAACCTGTGCGGTAGCAGGTAGAGGATTGTTTTCTATTTCGGCACAGTCCCCGATTGCATATATATTATCGTATCCCTTTACTCTGAAGTCTGATTCCGTTATAACCCTGCCGAACTTATTCAAATTAAAACCGCTGTCTTTAATAAATTTTGTTGATGTATTTCCTGTTGCCCAAACCAGTAAACCATAATCCAGCACGGTTCCGTTGTTCAGTTTTATCTGTTTTTCTCTTACTTCCGTTATGTATGTGTTTGTTTTAAGAATAATTCTCTGGCGGTTAAATAATTTTGTCGTGTATTCTATTAATTTTTCATTGAAAGAATTAAGAATTTTATCTTTCGCTTCGATTAATATTATTTCCGATTTTTCAAACAGTTTTTTATATTTTTTCTTGACGTCTTCTTCTAGAAAATCGTGAAGTTCCGCCGCAAATTCAACCCCGGTCGGTCCCCCGCCGCATATAATAAATCTGAGATATCTTTTTTGTTCCTGTTCCGGTATGTTGGGCAGAGAGGCATTTTCAAAACAATCTATAACTTTTGTCCTTATTTTTCTGGCATCTGAAAGTTCTTTCAGAAACAGTGCGTGTTTGTCAACTCCGTCAAGCCCGAATGTGTTTGTAACTTCTCCTGTGGCAATAATTAAAATATCATAATTTAGTTTTGATACCGTTTTCGAATCTGTGTCAAAGCAGGAAATATTATTATTTTCTGTATCAACGTTAGTCCCTTCCGACTGAATAAAGTTTATGTTTTTAATATTCCTTATAGGCTCAATAATGCTTCGGAATTCTATGGTTCCGACAGTTGTGCTTGGCAGAAGCGGTGTAAACAGAAAGTGATTTCTTAAACTAACAACGGTAACATCAAATTTTTCTGTGTCAATTTTTTTCAGAAACCTGAACGCCGCAAAACCTGCTCCGAGAATTGTTATTTTCTTCTTCATATATTTCTTTAATAAAATATCGTAATTTGTCTTCATTATCGGAAACAAAATTTTATTTTAAAAAGTCTTTAATTATGAAATCATTCAGAAAAGAACTCTGGTTCGATATTAAGAAGCGAAGAGAATTTATCAATATCACGCCTGCGGTAAATGAGGTGTTAAATGAAAGCGGTGTCAGGGAAGGTTTGATATTGGTAAATGCAATGCATATAACGGCAAGTGTTTTTATTAATGATGATGAGCCGGGGCTTCATCAGGATTTTGAAGTGTGGCTCGAGGGGCTTGCTCCCGAAAAACCGTACTCCCGTTACAGACATAATGGATATGAGGACAATGCGGATGCACATTTAAAAAGAACTGTTATGGGAAGAGAGGTCGTCGTTGCCGTTACAAACGGAAAACTTGACTTCGGACCTTGGGAACAGATTTTTTACGGAGAATTTGACGGCAGGAGAAAAAAAAGAGTTCTTGTAAAGGTTATCGGAGAATAATAACAAAACTGCAAAAGTTCGTTTATTTCTAAATTCAAAAATTAAATTTTTTGAAGCAATAATTCTAAACGGTCTCTTGCAGTTTGTAAAACTTTTATTTCAATAACGTCATTCGCCGTGTGTGTATGTGGTTATCCGCCTGCAGCCTGTAATAATAAACGCCGCTGGGAAATGCGGAGGCATTCCATATCAGTTCGTAATTTCCGGTGCTGAGATAATCATTAAACAGTGTTGATATTTCCTGTCCGTTAATATTATAAACTTTAACAACTACTAAATAGCTTCCGTTTATGCTGAATATTATTTTTGTTTCGGGATTAAAAGGATTTGGATAATTCTGCTGTAAAGAAACTCCCGTAGGTACTTCGCCTGAAAGATTCCTTATTCCCGTCAGCAGCCATTGGTTATATAATACCTGAAGTGAATCAATCGGGTCTTTGCTTCCGGAAGTATTGCCGACATTAAGATGAAGATATAAATTGTTTACAGGGTCGTTTGTTTTTGCAACCCGAAGAAATGCAGAGATTGAAGATTTATTGTACTGTGTGCATCTTGTGTCCGCTCCTATCATTTTTGCTCCCTGAAGTGCCGCCATTAATTTATCTGCAAGTGTTCCGGGAGTATTTAAAAATCTCGCCTGCATTGAATCTAAAACTTTCTGCCCGAGAAGTATATTTCCCTGTATTGTGTATGTAGGACCAATAATATGATTTTTGTAATTTGTGCAGTTTGAACCCGTGTATGCGGCTGTCCTTCCGCCGTTTACAAGGTCAACTATTCCGTACTGCCTTACTGAAGGATTGTTTTGCGCGTCTTTTGCTATCAGCGAATCTATAATCTGCTGTGGTGATAATCCCAGATTCATTAATGATTTTGCATAGTTCTGATTTGTGGAGTTCCATAGTGCCTGTGTGTGAATTACTCCGACACCGGGATGAACATCGCTGAGTATCAGACAATTGGCTATGCAGGATGCTCCGGCACTTCCTACCTGTCCTGTAACTGTGTCAATTGCCTTTATTGAAAATGTGTCCTGTGAAAAAGAATTTCCGCCCGCAAACAACAATAAAACAAAAAGTAGAATTATTTTTTTATTCATATAAAAATTTTTTTGTAAAAATATTTCTTTCGTAAAATCAAATTAAATAACCGGAATTTTCAGAATTTATTTTTGCGGCTTCATTCCGAAATCCTTCCATTCTTCTTTTGAAGGACCGTATATTCCGGGAACAGGAACTTCCGCAAGGCGCATATACACTGTCATCTGACCTCTGTGATGAATCTGGTGTTTTACGAGTGATTCAAGTGCCTCGCCTTTTTTCCATTTTTCCCCGTACATATCAACTTCTTCTGTCAGGGTTTTATCTTTCCATTCTGCAAGTATTCTTTCTGTCAGTTCTCCTGATACCTTGTCATATGCAATTTTTATATCATTAACTTTTGTCGGATTATCGGATTCAGGGTCAAGAAAGTAAATTTTCAGTCCGGTTTTTCCTATCATTTCGGAAATTGTTGTTGCAAGATGCCAGGCAAGATAACCTAATGTTCGCCCGTCTTTGTAAGCCTTTTTCTTTAAAGAATCATCGGTTAGCGAAGAAATGATTTTTAAAGTCGCTTGTCTTTCAAAACTCCAGTCTTTAATAAACTCTTCTATTGTATGATATGGCATATTTATAAAATTGTTTGTAAAAGATTGATATTACAAATTTTTAATTTAAAACAAAAGGAACAAAATTTAATATTGTCAGGTATAAAATTATAAAATATGAATATGAAAAGAATATTTTTTTTGTTTATTGTTTTTCCGCTTATTTTTTTCTCCTGTACTCACGTAAATGAACTTTCGAAGTATAACCTTGTTGGTAAGAAAGTGTTGTTAAAACAGCAGGTTAACCCTGATATAACCAATGTTCAAGTTATGTTTAATTATGATTTTTTTAGCAGAAATTTACTTGAGGTCGTGTTGAAAGAAATTGGTTCTGGTTATGTAGAGTCTGAAGTAAAAGAAAAACTTCAGAATGCAATTATTTTTGATTCTGTTTCAAATTCAATATCGGCGGGACTGGAGGAAGGTCTTGAAACGTATTACAAAACCTCAATGGTAAATTCTTTGGACAGCAATCCTGATTTTATTCTGGAGAGTATTCTTGAAAAGTTCCGTTTGAAATCAGACTCATACGGAATTTATGCGCAAATATCCACCAGAGGTCGCCTGATTGACAGACAAACGGCTAAACTTATCTGGCAAAATGATGAAACTTATACATTACCTCTTGGTTTTACAACATTTTATTACTCGGGTAACAAAAAAATTACTACTACCACCGGTATAATCAATGCTGCAAGATTACTTCAGATGACTGAAGAAGAAATCAGAGCGTCTGTAGAAGCCACTGCTAATGAGGCGGGACTTAAGCAAAGTGAGCAGTTAAGGTATGACATTTCGGAAAGCAATTCGATGTAATTTACCCCCGCATATAGATAAGAATAGCAGAGATGTCGGATGGGTTGACTCCTGCTATGCGTGATGCCTGACCAATCGATTTTGGTTTTATTTTTTTTAGTTTGTCAAGCGCTTCTGTCGAAAGTGATTTAATCCTGTCATAGTTAAAATTTTCAGGTATTATAATGCTTTCATTCTTCCCGAAATTTTCTATTTGTTCGTTTTGTCTTTTAATGTATCCTTCATATTTTAGTTCTATTTCAATCTGATTCATTACTTCCGGAGAACTCATTATTTCAAAAATTAATTCGTTTTTTTCGTGTATTATTTCAAGTAAATCTTTTATTTTTATTTCGTTTCGTTTTACAAGATTTGAACAAAATTCGTTTTGTGTAATTGCTGATGAGTTTATTTTTTCCAGATATGAATTTACTGATATAGGAGAAATCGTATTAGTCTTCATATAATCTATGCCCGCTTTAATTAATTGAACCTTTTTTCTCAACCTCTCGATATCACTGATACTTATCAATCCGAGTTTATATCCTTTTTCCATCAGGCGTATATCAGCGTTATCCTGCCGTAGTATTAACCTGTATTCAGCGGATGAGGTAAATATTCTGTATGGTTCTTCCGGACATTTATTTACAAGGTCATCTATGAGAACTCCTATGTATGATTCGTTTCTTTTTATAATTATCTGCTCTTTCCCTCTTATTTTTAAGGCAGCGTTAATTCCTGCAATAATTCCCTGACCTGCTGCTTCTTCGTATCCTGATGTACCGTTTATCTGGCCGGCGTTATATAATCCGGAGACTATCTTTGTTTCAAGTGTCAGGTAAATGTGATATGTAGGAAAAAAGTCGTATTCAACCGCATACCCTGGTCTTATCATCTTAATATTTTCAAGACCGGGTATTGTTTTTGCCGCACGTAACTGAATATCTGCTGGAAGAGAAGAAGAAAAACCGTTCATATAAATCGTTTGCCCGTTTAGTGTTTCAGGCTCGAGAAATATCTGATGACGCGGTTTGTCCGAAAATCTTGCAACTTTGTCTTCAATAGAGGGACAATATCTCGGTCCTACTCCCTTAATAACACCTGTAAAAAGAGGTGATATGTCAAACCCCGTTTTTAATATATTATGTGTATGTTCGTTTGTATGAGTCAGATGACAGTCAATTTGCGGTTGATAGGGAAATTCATTTAGAGGAGTGAAATGTGAAAATGGCTTGGGCTCTTTATCTCCGGATTGAATTTCTGTTTTTGAAAAATCTATAGTATTAATATCTATCCTTGGAGGTGTACCTGTTTTTAATCTTCCTACGTCAAATCCCAGTTTGAATAAGCATTCCGAAAGTCCTGTTGCAGCCTTTTCTCCTATTCTTCCGCCTTCTGTTTTTACGGAACCGGTATGCATTATGGCATTTAAAAAAGTCCCGGATGAAATTATCGCTGCTTTACAATGTATTTCAAGTCCGTTTTCTGTTTTTACTCCCTTTAATTTGTATTTAAACTGACTGTTCCTTCCAAAATCTTCTACTATAATTTCTTTTACTATATCTTCAATTATTTCAAGATTTTCAGTGTTCTGTAAAAGTTCTTTTGCAAAAACTGTATATAATTCCTTATCAGACTGACAGCGCGGTGACCAGATAGCAGGACCTTTGGATTTATTAAGTACCTTAAACTGTATTCCTGTTTTATCTGCAAGCAGTCCCATTACACCTCCCAAAGCATCAATCTCCCTTACGAGATGGCCTTTTGCTGTTCCTCCGATTGCGGGATTGCAACTCATCCTTCCTGCAGCGTTAATATCCATAGTTACTAACCCTACACTGCAACCCATTTTTGCAGCGGCAACAGCAGCTTCTATTCCGGCGTGTCCTGCACCTGCAACTATTATGTCATAATTATTCCTCATTTATTATAAATGTTTCTTGAGAAACAAAATATAAATTATTGTTAAAACAATAATTTATATTTCTTTATTATCTTATATTTTTTTTATCTTGTCACTTTGTTATTTTGTCACCTTGTTACTTTGTCACCTGTCACTTGTCACTGTTTCGTATTCGTCACAAGTTCCTTCGCTGTCCT
>CAYWMV010000004.1:0-28045 GCA_964459055.1 uncultured Ignavibacteriaceae bacterium
TGAAGGGGAAGTGATTACGGGGATTCTGGAAATTTTTTAGGCTGAACAAGCCACAGGGGGATTACGCACTAATGAAAATTAATCCTGCAATTCCATAGAATTTTTTTTAAAAAATACAAACATCTCAAAATATTATTTCATTAACTGTAATGAAGTGAAAATTATTAACATTAAGAAAAATTTATTGAATGCATTATTCCATTAGTATTCAAATTCTACTCCAAATGGCAAGAAAATTAAACTAATAGAAAATTTTGTATTCCTCATTTTTAATACTTAAATCACTAAAATTTTAACTAAATCCACAATAAATATTTATAATGTTTTTTTTGCGCCTTTGCCTCTTTGCGGATTTGAGAGAAATACCTAAGGTTTGTTTCCGGCTTGTCCGGGTTATGAATTAAGAATTAATGGAAATGGGGCGAGTAGCGGGGTTCGAACCCGCGACATTCAGAGCCACAATCTGACGCTCTGCCAACTGAGCTATACCCGCCGTGGTGTATAAATATATTATTTTTTTGTAAGTTATTCAATACAATGAATTTTCCTTTTTTATAATAAAAAATATGTTAAAACCTGAAATTTCAGTTAATAAAATCTGTCTCAAAATTAATGTGAACTGTCTCAATTTGAGAAAAAAGCATATAAATAAACAATATTGATAGAAAAATTAAATAAAAAATATGGCACAGGAATTGTAATGTAATAGTGTATTACAAAATCAAAATAAAAATAAGATGATGAAACACACAACATTGCAAGCAAAAGATCTAGGAAAAAGCGACAAAGGATTAAAGTTCCTTCTCGTATTTACTGCACTTCTTTTAGTTCTCGGCGTTGTCCTTTCATAAAATTTAAAATCAATGAAAATGAAAAGGGTATTGGTAATTGACGATGACAAGATTATAAGGCTTTTACTTACAAAACTTCTGCAAATGGAAGGTTTCGAAGTTATATTTGCAGAGAACGGTGACCAGGGATTACGGACAATAAAAGATGAAGATGTTGACGTAATCCTGATGGATTATAATCTCGGCGGGATGACCGCTCTGGACCTTCTGGAAATAATGAAGTCCAATATGATTAACAAACCGGTTATTATTGTCTCCGCTTTTGATAAAAGCGATTTGACAAAGACAACAGATGGATTTGGGGTTAAGGATGTAATCCAGAAACCGTTCAGCAATCAGGAATTAATTGATAAAGTACGTAAGATTGTAAACTGATTCTCCGGTTATAAATTACGGGAATTAATTCCGGTAAATTTAAATGTTGTCAAAAAGCCGATACCCTTTTTAAAACAACCTGCCTGTTCCTTAATATAAAACATTAAAAATCCTACCTTACTTTATTCGCAAATATTTGATATTTTATAATGAACTAAAATTATTATATCAGCGTTATAAAAATCTAAATAATTGTTGAAATCAAAAATATATTTCATATCGTTTTTTTTCGTGCTCTTATCCTTCGGCTATTCTCAGGAAAAAGTTCAGTTTGAAGGTACCGTTACTGATACGGAGAATAATCTGATAAATGGAGTATTAATCACATTAAGCAAAGACACATTAAATCGTCTGTTTTATACTGACAGCACGGGATATTTTTCTGTTGAAATATTTCCCGAGACTTACGATATAGAGTTTTTAAAGGAAAATTATTCCCCCTACTTTATTGATGGCTACAGATTCACGAAGAAATTTAACAGTCTGAAAATAACTCTCGAAAAAACTGAATTCATTACTGAAACAATAAAAGTTGAAGACTATAAAAAACAGAGTCAGAGTGATTTGAGAACCAGTCTGTTCAATGTAAATCCGTTCAGTATAAAAACATTGCCGGGCGGTATTGAAGATGTTCTGCGTTCACTAAAGTCTCTTCCGGGAGTGACTTCCCCGAACGATTTTACGTCTCAGCTTGTTATTCGCGGTTCGGGTCCCGACCAGAATTTGATTATAATGGATGAAGTGGAAATATTTAATCCTTACAGGTTATACGGGCTGGTTAGTATGTTTAATCCGGAAACACTAAGTGACATATCGTTAATCACAGGCGGTTTTCCCGCAAAATACGGAGACAGATTGTCGGCGGTGCTTGATGTATCAAACCGTGAAGGGACAAAAGAACGGGCTTTCTCACTGATGGCGAATGTTAATATTGCAAATGCAAATGTAATCATACAGGGAAAGAATCCGCTTAATATACCAGGCTCGTGGATAATATCTTCGAGACGTACTTATTATGATTTAATTATCGGTCCTTTTGCCAAAAAAGCCGGTCTTGTTACTGAGGATTCTGCATTTCCTTCATTTGAAGATGTTCAGTTGAAACTGGCTTTTGGACCGTTCAGAAAACACAAATTAATCCTTAACGGAATTTTTTCGAGAGACGGAGTCGATATTATTTCAGGAAATGAAAGAAAGCAGGCGGATAGTGTAAATGTTAATGATGTAACATACAATAATGTTCTTTCATTATCGTGGCACTACATTCCGAATCCGAAATTTATTTCAAAAACAACTGTGTCGCTTTACAATAATACTGGGGATAATGAATTTGAAGGAGATATATTAGATCCTTTGCTTGACAGGGAGCAGTTTACTCCCGGTCAAAGGGACAGCCTGAAAGCAATAGGTGCTTTACTCGGATTTCAGTTTGATTCGAGATATGATTTCCTGAAATATTCGCTCGGTAACCGTTCAACTTATATGAAAGACAGATACACAATAGAATTTGGCGGAGGTCTGGATATTATCAGAAATGATATAAAATACACATTGTTGCTCGATGAACAGTTCAAGGCTTTTATAAGGCAGTTCTCGAATGCAGGTGCGTTGCTGGAAGATTTCAACATTAAAGGGAAATCAAATTACAGGGGCAATTCATACCTGAGCTTCAAATCTCTTATAGGAAATAATTTCTACTACCAGCCTTCGTTAAGATTAGATTATTATTCATTTCTTAACAAAATATATTTTTCACCAAGAATAAATTTCGGATATGCGATTGACAATCTGACGACTTTGAGAAGTGCTTTCGGAATATATTACCAGTCTCCGGGCTATGAAAAACTCGTTGACGGGCAGACTTTTTATGATTTGACTGATAACTATAATGAATCTCTGGAAGCCGAAAGGGCATATCATTTTATTGCAGGAATAGACCGCTGGTTAACGAGCCAGTGGCATCTTAAAGTTGAAGGCTATTACAAAATTTTCGATAATCTTATAATTCAGAAACGTGAAACCGCTTACCGCTATAAATATTTTTTAAACGACCCTGCTAATACAGACCCGAATTACATCAAGAATCCGTTGAACTGGTACCGTTCCGCTGAAAAATTACCTTACGATTCTGTAACCTCAATACCCGTTAATAAGGGAACAGGGGATTCATACGGATTAGAAATTATGCTCGAGAAAAAATATACAGACAGGAGTACTAAATTATACGGATGGATTAATTATTCTATATCAAAATCAACAAGAGAAAGAAACGGAATAGAGAAACCGTTCAGATTTGATCAGACTCATACATTAAATGTTGTTTTAAATTACAGATTGCTGGACTGGCTGGAAGCCGGTGCGAGGTTCACTTATGCAACGAATTTTCCTTACACGCCGCCTGCAGGAATTTACCCAAGAGTTGTAAATGATTCTATTGTTGTTAATCCTTTTACCAATCAGATAATTTTTAATTTCGATTACGGGGACGAAGAAAACAGATTAAGTGCAAGAAAACCTGAATATCACAGGCTTGATTTAAGATTTACCGCATATACGAAGTTCTGGAATGCCGACTGGTCATTTTATCTTGATATAATAAATGTATATAACAGGAAAAATGTTTTAAATTATGACTTTAATCTTAAAGACGACCTGACAATTACGAGGCGGACAACCGGGATGATACCCATATTACCGACAATAGGCGTTACAGCGAGATTCTGAATATTTATTAAAGTGTCTTTATTACTTGTACTGAGTACCGGTTATTCCGGATTTTCAGCAAAGTTATTGTTTTTTATTACTTTTATTCAGGTTTACAAGTTCATAATTCTTAATTGAATATACACGCTCAATTAGTTATTTTTGTTAAATATATTTTTTAGAAATATTGAATATTTCAGTATTTGCGTCAGGAACAGGAACGAATTTCGAAGCAATTTTAAGGTCAAGACAGGCTGGAATAATAGAATCGGATGTAAAATTATTAATTACGAACAACTCGGGCTGCGGAGCAGTGAAAATTGCGGAGAATTACGGTGTTAATATAGAGCATATAAGCAGAAAAAAATATCCGGAATTAAGCGAAACTGAATTCGGAAAGAAATTTCTGAAAATTCTTAAAAATTATGGTATAGAATTTATTGCTCTTGCAGGATATATGAAAATGATACCGGTTGAAGTAACTGAATATTATAACGAACGCATTATAAATATCCATCCCGCATTACTGCCTTCATTCGGCGGGAAGGGAATGTTTGGAATAAATGTTCACAAAGCGGTGATTGAAGCCGGCGTTAAAGTTACAGGTATAACAATTCATTTTGTTAATAAGGAATATGACAAAGGAAAAATCATATTTCAGAAATGTATCGAAATAGACGAACGGGATGATGAATTTACCTTGCAGAAAAAAGTATTGAAATTGGAACACGAATATTATCCTTTAATAATTTCTAAACTCGAAAAAGAAGTCAAAAGATAAAGAATGAAAACAGCCTTAATAAGTGTCTATAACAAAAGCGGAATTCTGGGTTTCGCGAAAGAACTCGTCAAAAGAAATTTCGGTATTATATCAACAGGCGGAACATATAATCATTTGAAAGACAACGGCATTGAGGCAAAAAAAATTGATGAACTGACAGGTTTTCCAGAAATACTCGGAGGCAGAGTGAAAACATTAAATCCTAAAGTATTTGGGGGAATTCTCGCTGACAGGCAGAATAATTCACACGAAAAAGATATGTCGGCGAACAGTCTGCCTTACATAGACCTTGTTGTAGTGAATCTTTACCCGTTTCAGGAAACAATCTCCAAGCCGGGTGTTACTCACGAAGAAGCCATAGAGCAGATTGATATAGGCGGAGTTACTTTAATCAGAGCAGCAGCAAAGAATCATAAATATGTTTCAATCCTGACTAATCCGGAGCAGTACAACGAATATCTTAACGAATATGATACCGACAATAATATTTCAGATGCTGCACGCATGAGGTATTCATCGGAAGCATTCAGAAATGCAGCCGAATATGATATAGCGATATCAAATTATTTTAAATCACTTAACGGTGATAAGAAACCTGAATTCATACATTTAAAAAATACACGCCATTTACGATACGGCGAGAATCCTCACCAGGATGCCGTGTTGTTTACAGATAATTTTGATGAAATATTTAAAGTGCTTCACGGCAAGGAAATTTCATACAATAACCTTCTCGATATCGAAGCCGCACTTTCTGTAATAAATGAATTCAGGGATGATGCCCCGACCTCGGTTATCGTAAAACACGGAAATCCCTGCGGTGCCGCAACAAGGCAGAATTTAACGGAATCATACATTACTGCGTTCAATACGGATAAGGAATCACCATTCGGAGGCATAATAATTTTTAACAGAAATTTGGACTTTATTACTTCAATGGAAGTTGATAAATTGTTTACTGAGATAATACTTGCTCCTGATTTTGATAAGGATGCTTTTGAATTGTTAAGTAAAAAGAAAAACAGAAGATTAATAAAATTCAGGTTTCTTGAAAACAATTTTGATTTAAAACGGATTAGCGGCGGATTTCTGTATCAGGATAAAGATAATATTGTTTTAAATGAGAATGATTTGAAATTTGTTACAGATAGGAAACCTGATGATAATATGATGGACGATGCGGTATTTGCATATAAAATTGTGAAGCATACGAAATCAAATGCCGTAGTATTTGTTAAAGACCGAAGGACAGTTGGAATCGGCGGAGGGCAACCTTCGAGAGTTGATTCGACTAAAATTGCGATTATGAAATCAGTACAGTTCGGACTGGATTTAAAAAGCAGCGTAGTTGCTTCCGATGCTTTTTTCCCTTTTGCAGATTCGGTTGAAGCACTGGCGAAAGCGGGTGCGGAATGTGTAATCCAGCCCGGAGGTTCCGTACGGGATGATGAAGTAATTGATGCGGCAAACAAGCACAATCTTGTTATGATATTTACAGGAATAAGACATTTTAAACATTAAAATAAATTTTTGAAATATAATATAATAAAAATATGCCTTTATTTGGATTGTTATCAAATGATATAGCGATAGACCTGGGGACTGCAAACACCCTTATCTATATGAGAGGAAAAGGTATCGTACTGGACGAACCCTCGATTGTTACGTATGACGTGAATTCGAGAAAGATTATTGCTATCGGCGGAGAAGCAAAGAAAATGGTCGGGAAAGTGCACAAAGAACTGAACACAATCAGACCAATGCGGGACGGAGTGATAGCCGATTTCGAAATGGCGGAAGTAATGATAAAAGAATTTATTAAGAAAATAACTCCGGGAATATTTCCCGCCAGAAAAATAGTTGTCTGTGTGCCGAGCGGAATAACGGAAGTCGAAAAACGTGCGGTAAGAGATACTGCCGAACACGTCGGCGCCAAAGAAGTGCATTTGATTTCAGAGCCAATGGCAGCAGCGATAGGTATCGGACTGGATGTGCACGCTGCATACGGAAATATGATTGTTGATATCGGCGGAGGTACCACCGAAATTGCCGTAATTGCATTGTCGGGTATTACAAATGTAGTATCAATCAAAACTGCCGGCGATGAACTGACTGATGCGATAATAAGATTTTTCAGGTCAAATCAGAATATGCTCATCGGCGAGCGGACTGCAGAAGACATAAAATGTCAGGCGGGTTCGGTAATGCCTCTCGAAGAAGAAGTAATAATAGAAGTCAAAGGACGTGACCTTGTGGCTGGTGTTCCGAAATTAACCGAAGTAAGTTCGATAGAAATCAGGGAAGCTTTGAATCCGACTGTAACACAGATAATTGAATCAATGAAGGTAGCACTTGAAAAAACCGCACCTGAACTTGCTTCTGATATTCTCAGCAGGGGAATATTTCTGACAGGCGGCGGAGCGCTGCTTAAAGGTCTTGATGAAAGAATTAAGGTCGAAACAGGAGTTCCTGTTCATATAGCGGAAGACCCCCTGACTGCTGTCGTTAGAGGAACCGGAAAGGTGCTTGAAGACCTCAATTATTACAAAAAATGTATGCTTAAACGGTAATAAATTTTAATGAAGAAATTCGGTATTTTTTTATTAGACTTAAAGGAATACATAGTATTATCACTTTTAGTTTTTGTTTCGTTATTTCTTTTATTCAGAAATGACAATTCGCAGATAAGATTCCTTCGTGCCGTAGCCGTTACTGCAATCGGCACATTTCAGAGCGGCATATCTCTTATCCCAAATGTTTTCGAACTCGAGAATGAGAATAATTTTTTAAGGGAATCGAATATAAAACTTTCGAACGAGATTGCAGCATTAAAGGAAATGAAGTCCGAGAATCAGAGATTAACGGGACTTCTTGATTTTAAAAAGAGGGTAAATCTACCGCTTGTAAGCGCAAGGATTGTCAACAAATCACTTATCCAGACGCGTAATTCGATTACAATCGATGCAGGGGAATCAGACGGAATAAAACCTAATATGCCTGTAATTACAGATGACGGACTCGTAGGGCGTGTTGTATCAACAACAGGAAATTACTCAATCGTGCAGATACTCCTGAATAATGATTTGAAAATTACCGTTAAGAATCAGAGAACAAGAACAGACGGTATATTGAATTACGACGGTATGGGAAATCTTATGGTTAGGAACATACTAAAAAATGCAGATGTGAATACCGGTGATGTTTTTATAACATCGGAATACAGCAGTTACTTTCCGTCAGGGATACCTGTCGGAATTGTATCTGAAGTCGGAAATCTGGATAATTTATTCAAGAAAATTGTTCTGACTCCTGCGGTAAATTTCGAACTGATTGAAGAGGCATTCGTATTGAAATTTTTACCGAATCAGGAAAGAATGGAACTTGAAAATACTTTTAAAAGATAACTTTGTTAAGAATACTGAAATATTACATACTGCTCCTGATGCTTATTATAATTCAGAACTCGTTCATCTGGCTTATTGCAATATCCAAGTATAACATCGTTCCTGACCTTGTTCTTATAGGCGTGGTTCTTATGGGAATAAAACGCGGTAGAATGGAAGGGATGATTGCAGGATTTTTTGCAGGTATTATTCTGGATATTTTATCAGGTTCATTCCTCGGTCTTCTGGCTTTTATTTATACGTTAGTGGGATTTACAGCAGGATTTTTCAAAGAGCCGAAAGACAAGGAAAAAGTCCTTTCACGAAGGCATTTTTTATTGCTGATATCAGTTATCAGCATAGTTTCAAATTTTATTTATTATCAAATATACTTTTTAACCGCATCGTCTGTTCACAGTTTTCTTGAGATAATATACATATACGTATTGCCGGGTGCAGTATATACGGTTCTGGTTAGTATTATTTACATTCTTATCCCGGGCGGAAGACAGGTTAAAAGTTCTTACTGATTTATGAGCGCAAAAAGTAAAAAATATACAATTATAATAGTTTGTTTGCTGGTATTTATCGTATTGTCGGCGAGATTATACAAACTTCAGATTATTGACCAGTCCCAGTACGGACTTGAATCAAGAAAAAATTCAATACGAAAAATTGTCGTTACTCCTCCAAGAGGGCTGATGTACGACAGCAAGGGTAATGTTGTTGTGGATAATTTACCTTCTTATGTCCTCACTATAATTCCGAATAAATTTGAACGGACCAAAATTTCTGAAGTAGCAAAATTAATTGATGAGGACACGACTTACATAGGTGAATTAATTGATAAGCCGAAAGGTACGAACAGGTTCAATCCCGTAAAAATTAAAAGACAGATTGAATTCAGAGTAATATCATTT
This sequence comes from uncultured Ignavibacteriaceae bacterium, assembly GCA_964459055.1. Taxonomy (GTDB): domain Bacteria; phylum Bacteroidota; class Ignavibacteria; order Tepidaquicellales; family Tepidaquicellaceae; genus Tepidaquicella. Next base: position 9,014 of record CAYWMV010000004.1, read on the forward strand.
CTTGAAGAAAACAGGGAAGCACTGCCTGGTGTAGATTATATGGTGGAGTCTATCAGGAACTATCCGATTAACTACAGAGGCTCGCACATTTTCGGATATATAGGGGAAATCAGTGATGCCATGCTGGAAAAACAGGAAGGTGATTATTACAGGCAGGGCGATTTGGTTGGAATAACAGGACTTGAAAAATACTATGAACAGCAGTTGAGGGGTGAGAAAGGTGTTAAATTGGTAACCGCTGATGTTAACGGCAGAATCCTCGGTAGTTATAACGAAGGCCGTGATGATATTGCTCCGTTAAACGGTTCTGATTTATATCTTACCGTTGATTCAGAACTTCAGGGATATTGTGAACGTCTTCTCGGGGGAAGACGCGGTGCAATTGTTGCGATGAATCCGAAAAACGGTGAAATACTGGCACTGGTGTCCAAACCTGATTACGATTTAACAATATTTTCAGGTGAAAAGAACAATGATTTGATTACATCCGTTTTCAGTAATCCCAGTTTTCCTATGTTCAACCGTGTAATCCAAACTCGTTATCCTCCGGGTTCTACGTGGAAAATGATGATGGGGATTGCAGGACTCGGTTCAGGTAAGATAACCACCGGCTCTACAATTGCCTGCGGCGGTTCATTTACTTATGCCGGGAGAACATTCGGTGACCACGGCGCATATGGCAATATTTCTGTAGTTACGGCTCTTGAAGTATCCGCAAACGTATTCTTCTATAAACTCTCTCTGATGATCGGACTTGAAAACTTTACCAAGTATTCAAAATTATTCGGGTTTGGTTCAAAAACGGGTATAGACTTACCGAACGAAACCAGCGGGCTTGTTCCTTCGAGAGAATATTTTAACAAAGTTTACGGCGAGGGGAAATGGGGAGGCGGACTGCTTGTAAATTTGGGTATCGGACAGGGTGAACTTGGAGTATCTCCGATTCAGATGGTGTCGTATACTTCCGCGATTGCGATGGACGGATTATATTCAACTCCTCATTTAGTAAGACAGATTAAGAATCTGAATTCTGGTAAAGACGAATATACTGAAATTAAACAGCGCCGGATTGAATTGTCTAAAAGTTATTTTCAGGCAATAAAAAGAGGTATGTATCTTGTTGTCAACGGCGGGAGTGGAACTGCAAGAAATGTAAAGTCAGGCGGCTATTCTCTTGCCGGAAAAACGGGAACTGCTCAAAATACAAAAGGCAATAATCACTCCTGGTTCGTAGGATTTGCACCGTATGATGACCCGCAGATAGCAGTCTGCGTTTTCGGTGAAAATCAGGGCTGGGGAAATGAATTTGCCGCACCGCTTGCCGCTGCTGTTATGGTTAGATTTCTCAGTAATCACGCAGAAGATGTCTATTCTGAATTACAAAGCACACCTGGAGTCAGAGATTGAAGACGAAAAAAATTAAAATATTTGACAAATTTGATATTTTCACGTTCATTCTTGCATTGATGATTACGGCACTGGGTATTGTTTCAATTTATAGCGCTACTCACGGTAATACTGCCGATGTGGATTATTTTAAAAAACAGTTAATATTTGCAATAATAGGTTTCATAATTGTTTTGGTGATTAGTTTTATTCAACCGAGATATATTGCATTAGCATCATTCTATACATACGTTTTTGCAATTGCATTGTTGCTTCTTGTATTGCTTGTCGGTAAAACGATAAACGGTAATAAAAGCTGGTTTTATATCGCGGGTTTTGGAATACAACCATCGGAATTTGCTAAAATTGCGACTATCCTCGCAGTTTCGTTTTATCTTAACAAGGGTAATGAGAAAAAAGATATTAATGAACTGCCCGTTCTGCTAAGGGTAATTGCTTATATATTAATACCGACAATTTTAATAAAACTTCAGAATGATACAGGAACTGCTATAATATTTGCTGCTATGATGCTCCCGATACTTTGGGGTGCCGGATTATCGGGATTTATGCTTTTTGCTCTGATAACCCCGGTGATAATGGCAATCCTTTCGTTTTTCAGCCCCTTTTTATTTTACGTAGCGCTTGCTCTGGTAATAGTTGTCTTAATTCTTTTTAAAAGGAGTCTTTTTGCCTCTATAGTAGTTCTTGTGCTGAATGTGATATCGGGTTTTTCTGTGCACTTTTTATTTTCAAAACTTGAATTATACCAGCAGAAAAGGATATTAGCCGTATTTGACCCGAGTACTGACCCGCTTGCCAGCGGCTACAACGTAATCCAGTCCAAAGTCGCAATCGGTTCGGGCGGATTATTCGGTAAAGGATTTTTGCAGGGGACACAGACTCAGTTAAAGTTTATTCCGGAACAGTGGACGGATTTTATATTCTGCATGATTGGTGAGGAATTCGGTTTCATCGGTTCACTGATATTGGTAACTTTATACATAATTCTCATCGCAAGAATTTTAATTACTGGAGTAAATTCTACAAACAGTTTCCTGTCTCTTATAACAGTAAGTATAGGAGGACTATTTCTTATTCATTTATTAATTAATGTAGGAATGACGATTGGTATAATGCCGGTTATTGGAATTCCGTTACCGCTCGTGAGTTACGGTGTGTCATCCTTGCTGTCATTTTTATTAATGTTGGGGTTTGTAATGAATAATTACAGACACAGAACACAGGTAGTATAATATGAATTATAAGGTAAAACTTAAAAAAACAATTACTGCCCGCAATTCCCATCTCATCGCGGGTATTGACCCTGATGTTTCAAAATTTCCGGAATTCATAAAAAGAAAAAAAAATGCTCTTTATGAATTTTGTAAATATATCATTGAAATTACTTCAGACCTCGTTGCAGGATATAAATTTAATATTGCCTTTTTTGAGTCCAGGGGCTCTGATGGTATTAAATCGCTTGAATATTTATTGAAGGACAAGAAAGAAGATTTAATATACATTTGTGACGCGAAAAGGGGGGATATTGGAAATTCGAGTGAACAATATGCCAAAGCATATTTTGATATTATGGATTTTGACGCAATTACTGTCAGTCCTTATATGGGTGTTGATTCGGTTTCGCCTTTTCTGAAAAGAAATAGTAAACTGGTGTACGTTCTGGCGCTTACGTCTAATATTGGCTCACGTGATTTTCAGATGCTTATGACAGGCCGCAAAAATCTCTATCAGGTTGTCTGTGAAAAATTTCTGAAATCCGGATATGGTAACATTGGATTCGTTTTCGGGGCAAATTACAGCGGTCAGATTAACTTAATTACTTCAAAAAATAAAGATTTACCGCTTCTTATACCCGGCATCGGGGCTCAGGGCGGAGACTTAAAAGAACTTATTGAAAACCTTAAAAATGACTATTTTTTAATAAATTCAAGCAGAAATGTACTTTATGCCGGTAACATCGGTGACAATAAAAAAATATATACAGATAAAGTACGAAATCAGTGCAACATATTTAATAGAGCGATTAATTTATTAAAAAAACAATAATATAGTTGAATTTAATTTTTTTGATTTCGGTAAAGAAAGTCATCAGCGGAAAATAAAATTGAGCATGAATCTGATAAAAGCATTAATTTTTTTATAATAAAATAACTTGACATAAAGTATTAGTTTTCATATTTTTAACACTTAGTTCTTTATAATATTTTTAAACAAAAACAGGAGAGACAATGCATTTTAAAAGTGCATTAAGGTTATTAGCAATTGCATTTATGTTTGTAGTTGCGGTTATGATAACCGGATGTTCCAGTTCAATAGAACTCTCCGAACAAGGAACCAAAGAAAACCTTGCAAGTCAGAACAAAGATGTTAATGCTTACATGAATTCTTCAGAATTAGTAGTCACTAACACCTCTTCAGTCCAGACTTCAATGACAGAAGGTAATCTCGAGTTCCTTACGAGTTCACTGGCTGGTTCATTAGCATCATCAGATTTAAACTACAGCTACGTCAATGATGAATTGATGAGTAAAATTATCGAGTACATTAACACGCCGTATTTATATGGCGGCACTTCAAAATCAGGAATAGACTGTTCGGCTTTTGTTCAGTCGGTAATATATCAGGCATTTGGTATAGCACTGCCGAGAACTTCATTAGAACAGTCAACAGTCGGCGATGATGTAAATCCTGAGGATTTACAATTCGGCGATTTACTGTTCTTTGACACAATGAGCAAAGGAAGAGTATCTCACGTCGGAATTTATCTGAAAGACGGATATTTCGCTCATTCCGGCTCAAGAACCGGTGTTGCAATAGCAGATCTGAGATCTGATTATTATACAAGTAAATTTTTAAAAGCAAAGCGCATTTTATAATAACTATTGCTGATTTTTGAAGTTAGAAAAATCCCGAATCATAAGTTCGGGATTTTTTTTATGCCAATATCCTGAATATGATAATAACGATGATCAGGCGGTTTTTCTGAATTATTACTTTCTTTACAGGATGAACTATATAAAAGGTATTTAACAGAACAGAGTATCACAAAAGACAGAAAAGCGAAAAAGGACCTTTTGGATTGAAAAAAATTTTCAGAATGATGAAATTATAATATATGAGTAAAAATAAGAAGATATATCTGATTGTATTCATTGCTGTAGTACTCATAGCCACTACATCACTTATATATTACAGAATTAACGAAAACATTAAATCGTCTACAAAACCGCAAAAACCTCCGCAGGCGGTTCAGATTATTACTCCAAGCAGAGGAGATATATCCGGGAAACTTCTGTTCTCGGGCGATATACTCGCGGTTCAGCAGACAAACATTTATTCAAGGATAACTGGTAACATTCAGAAGATGTATGCAGATATCGGGGATTATGTATCAAAGGGAAGATTACTTGCTGTTATCGACAAAAGCACTTTATACCAGACTGTAAGACAGACTGAGGGTTTACTGAATCAGGCAGCGGCAAATCTTGAGAATAACCGTGTTAATCTCGAAAGGATACAGAAACTTTTCGAAAAAGGACTTACTTCCCAAAACGAACTGGATAATGCGATGACTTTGGTAAAAGTATCGGAAGCACAGGTTGAAACTGCAAAAGCAAATTACAACAATGCGGTTCTTCAGGTCAATTACTGCAACATCAGGGCACCTTTCGGGGGTTACATTACAAAAAGATTTCTTGATGAGGGTTCTCTCGTGTCACAGGGGACTGCAAATTCAATTTACATTTTATCGGACATAAGCAGACTCAAAATAATTGTTAATGTTCTTGAGAAAGACGTCCCGAAACTTGATAATGTTAAAGAAGTTTTTATCTTGACTGATGCATATCCGGAAGAGGTTTTTACCGGAAGATTCAGAAAAATGGCACAGGCGCTTGATATGAACACGAGAACAATGCCTGTGCAGATTGATATTGAAAACAGGATGCAGATCCTGAAACCGGGAATGTTTGCGAAAGTCGAACTGCTTCTGGATACTCATACCGAAACCCTGATTATTCCCGAGGAATGTGTTATGAAAGATGATAGTGGTGAATTTGTTTTTACAGTGGGAGATGACAATACTGCGGTAAGAAAATATGTACAGACAGGACTGAAGTCTGATAACAAAACGGAAATCGTATCCGGTATCAGCGAAACAGATAGAGTAATATCCACTGGACAGGAACTTATACAGGAAAATACAAAAGTAAAAATAGCAAATTAGAATATGTGGCTGACTCGCCTTGCACTGAAATATCCGATTAGCACGCTAATGGCATCTATTGCTGTATTTGTGCTTGGTATGGTCTCTTTTTTCCAGCTTCCGATAGATATGCTGCCGGATATTCAATTGCCAAGTGTTACGACAGTTACATTTTATTCGGGAGCGGGTCCGATGGATATGGAGCAAAGTATTACAGTTCCCATTGAACGTGCAGTGAGTTCAACGAGCGACGTTGACTTCATTCAGTCTTCCACGCGTGAAGGCGTGTCGCAGGTTAGATTATATTTCGACTGGGAGGCAGATTTATCCGAAAGTTTTATTGATGTAACTCAGAAAATTAACCGTGTCCTGAATCAATTGCCTGAAGGAATTACTCAGCCTCAGGTTTTAAAATTCGATATAACTAATACTCCCGTTATTTCTGTAGCGTTAAGCAGCGACATTGACGAGCGGGAATTATATGACCTTGCATATAACGTAATAGAACCTCAACTCGAACATATATCAGGTGTTGCCGCCGCACAGGTAAGCGGAGGAAAAATTAGAGAAATACAGGTGATGCTTGACCGCAACAGAATAGAAGCGGCAAACCTGACTTCGCAGCAGATAGTTCAGGCAATTCAGAATTCAAATTTAATTCTTCCGTCGGGTGAATTAAAATCAGGAGTATTTGATTATTCGCTGAAGACAGAAAGTCAGTTCAACGTAGTTGAGCCGATGGGAGATATCATAATAAAGAATGTAAGCACTGTACCCTTAAGAATCAGGGACGTTGCAAGAATTGAGGATACGTATCAGGAACAGACAAGACTGATAAGAACGAACGGAAAACACGGAGTTGTTCTGCGGGTGCAGAAAACTCCGGGCGCAAATACTGTGGATGTTGTTGATAAAATAAAGGAAGCAATACCTGAACTCCACGATATTCCTGAATCGGTAAAGTTATCCACTTCATTTGACCAGAGTGAATACATCCGTAATTCTATAGAGGGGCTCATTCGTGAAGGAGGTCTCGGTGCAATTCTTGCTATGGTCATTATAATCATTTTTCTTAGAAATTCGAAAAGTGTTGTGATAATATTTGTCGCTATACCTCTTTCCATACTGGTTACATTTATATTCTTCAGATTTACCGATACCTCTCTTAATATAATGACACTCGGTGGTCTGGCGCTCGGAGTAGGCAGATTAGTTGATGATTCGATAGTGGAACTGGAAAATATCAGCCGTCATTACACGAATATGAAACGTGATAATGTAACAAAACTTCAGGCGACTCTTAATGCTGCACTCGAAGTGGCGTCACCGATTTTTGTTTCTACTCTTACTACTGTTATTGTTTTTCTGCCGGTTGTGTTCTTAACCGGAATTTCAAAACTGTTATTCATTCCGCTTGTAATAACAATCGCTGTTGCATTATTCGGTTCATTTTTTGTATCAAGAACTGTAACGCCCTTACTTTGCTATAAAGCATTATCAGGAGAAAGGGATGTTGACCCGGATTCAAAAAAAATCTTGGACAGAATTCAGATTGGGACGAAGAAATTTCTGCAAAGAATGGATGATTTTTATGAAAGCGTCTTAAAATATGCAATCAGGCACAGGATAAAGGTTATTGCAGGAGTAATAATATTTTCTGCTTTTTCATTCCTGCTTTTTCAGTTTATTGGAACGGAATTTTTTCCTGAATCCGATGAGAACCAGTTTACTATTAATGTCAGGATGCCTGTTGGAACAAGAGTAGAACTGACAGAAAAATTTATTGAAAAAGTTGAAAACATTGTTAAGGAAAACGTACCTGAGGTAAATAATATTATTTCCGATATGGGCGTTCCGAGTGCCCGAAGCGGAGGATTATTCGGAAGAAACTCGGGAGGACACAGCGGTAATGTGCAGGTTTCTCTTGTTCCCGGGAACGAGAGGGAAAGAGATGTATTCGAAATCATGAAGACTCTGAGACCAAAGATTTCCTCTCTGCCGGGTGCCCAGATAAATATGAATGCAGGCGGATTTCTTAAATTCCTAATGAATTTTGGTTCTTCTGCTCCGATTGATGTTTCGATACTCGGTTATGATTTCGATGTTTCCAATAATCTTGCAAAAAGAGTTTCCGAAATCATCGAATCCACACCCGGTGCTACTGACGTGTACATCAGCCGTGATAATAATATGCCTGAAGCGAGAATATCAATTGACAGAGTTAAGGCGGGTGCTATGGGGGTTAGTGTTTCACAGATAGCGAACACAATTTCTACGGGTATGAGCGGAAGTGTGGCTTCGCTATTCAGTGACCCGCGGACAGGAAATCAGTATAATATTTTAGTCAGGATGTCGGAAGATTACAGGCAAAATATTGATGATATTAAAAAATTAACTGTAGTTACTCCTTCAGGTAAAACGGTTCCTTTGGAAAGTTTTATTGAAATTAAAATGACTAAGTCACCTGTACAGATAGACAGGAAATTTCAGCAGCGGCTCGTAAGTGTTACTGCTAATGTATCCGGAAGAGATCTGGGAAGTGTAGCGGAAGATATTCAGTCAAAACTTTCAGAACTTGAAAAACCTGCCGGTTTTGAAATCATGATGAGCGGAAATATCGAACAGCAGAAAAAAACCTTCAGTTCGTTATTTCTTGCATTCGGTCTGGCGATATTACTGGTTTATATGGTTATGGCTTCACAGTTTCAGTCATTGATTGACCCGTTTATAATAATGTTTTCTGTTCCGCTTGGAATGGTAGGTGTAGTATGGATTCTGTTCCTTACTAATACAACCCTTTCGGTTACTTCATTTGAAGGTGTTATTGTTATGGTCGGAATCGTGGTTTCGAATGGAATTCTTCTTATTGACTATATGAACCGTTTACGAAAAAGAGGAGTTGAATTGCATGAAGCGGTACTTAAAGGAGGCAAAACCCGTCTCCGCCCGATACTTATGACGACTTTAACTACAGTTCTCGGTCTGATACCAATGGCGGCGGGCATCGGAGGAGAATCTACTCAGGCACCGCTTGCTCTGGCAGTTATTGGCGGTTTAACGGCATCCACTTTCCTGACGCTTATATTTGTTCCTACTCTTTATGTTTTATTTGAAGAAAAAGTCCATAGGGGAAAGAAGTATATCCATGATTCAGAACTGGATAAACTGTAATTCGTTAGTTAATTATTAAACATATATTTCTCATTCCCGGCGTTTACATCCAAATAATTTATACCGTTAAGTATTGACGTGTTGTTGAAAACAGCATAAATTATTTTATTACATTTTAATATTTTTTTTATTAAAATATAATAAAGTGTTATTCTTTATGAATCTGAAAATCTCAATATTACTGTTATCAGCAGTTATTATTCTCTCCTGCACGAAAAAAAATACTGAAGTAACAACCGAAAAACAAAATTTAAATGAAGAAAGGAGTAAAACCGAAATGATAATTACAAGTTCGGCATTTAAAGAAGGCGAAATGATACCTTCGGAATATTCCTGTGACGGCAAAAATGTTTCACCACAGTTTTCATGGTCAGGAGCACCTGAAAATACTAAAAGTTTTGCATTGATAAGCGATGACCCCGATGCTCCGTCCGGAGACTGGGTTCACTGGGTCATATTTAATATTCCCGGTTCCGTTACGGAACTCTCCGAAAACATCCCTCACGACAAAATACTGGATAACGGAACTAAACAGGGGTCAAATGATTTCGGAAAAATCGGTTACGGCGGTCCTTGTCCTCCGGGCGGAACTCACAGATATTATTTTAAATTGTATGCACTGGATGTTTATCTTGACAAGGATGCAGGTATAACGAAGAAAGGATTACTTGACGCGATGGAAGGCCACATTCTTAAGGAATCCAAACTGACAGGAAAATATAAAAGGAACTGACATACTCGTTTTTTTCCTGTCAATCAAAAAAACCCGGAAAATTCATTATATGAAGTGTAAATTATTCCGTTAGTTTTCAAATTCTTTGCAATATGGCAAAGTAATTTAGTTTCTGCGGCGGGCAGACTGAGTGAAATCAAATTGTTAGAAAGGAAAAAACAGCAGAAACCTTCCTAAACAGTAGCTTGGGAAGGAGTATTTTTGAAATGGCAAAGAATTTTGGTTACTGCGCCGGAGAGGTAATGTGAAAACCTACTGATTGTCATTCCTGCGAAAGTAGGAATCCGGAAAATTCTCAAAAATAATGGATTCCCGCTTTCGCAGGAATGACAAGGATCCTGTCTTGTAGTTTTAACACAGTCTCTGGAGCGTGTTAACCGGTAGATGTTCCGGCTTATCCGGATTATTCAATTAATAATCAGGAATTTCAATAAAAAATTACCGCAGATATTAACGCAGATTAAACAGGACTTTTACATATTCCAAGATTCTTTCGCGATGAATATGAAGAGCGAATAATAAATCAATGTAATATTAATACACTTCGCAGTCTTCCAGAACAACTCCAACTTGCACACCGATACATTTTCCTTCGACAGTCCTGTAATCGCCGGGTTTTAGTTTCGCAATTTTTTCAGACTCTGATTCCGGATAGTAACAGAATATATATCCGTTGATGTATTTGGTGTCAAACATGGTAAATGCTCTTCCGTCTTTTTCTTTATTAATCGATGAGATATTGCCCGTTACTTTCAGGATTTTGCCTTTGAATTTTTCATCAGCCGCTAAAGGATTATCGAGATATTCTTTGTAAAGATTATCGGGACTTATTCTTATGGCTCCGTTGTCATCCTCTTTATATTTTTTCTCTTCGCTCTTCTTTTCGAAAAAACTTCCGAATGCAAGAGTGATAAAAAGTCCGATAAGTAAAAAAGAAAGTGCGTGTTTTAGAATTTTCATATTTTTTATTTGTTAATTTTTCTTAAATGAATTAAAACCGGCAGTATTGCTCCGGAAAGATATGAAATAATATCAAAATAATTAAAAATTCCCGGTATTAATCCTGCAAGTTGATAAAATTCCGATGAAACGGCTGCTAAGGGTATGATAAGATAATAGAAAATATTTTTCCTGTTAATACTAAAATTCCATATAAACATAAGGAATACGGTATAAGAAAAGGTCCAGAATCCTCCCGGCACGGTGTTTGTTAAGGATTTGACAGCGGAAGGAAGCGGGGTAATCAGAGAATTTCTGATAAAATAGATATAATCGGATAACTGAAAGTATTCAAACCATCTGAACATAAGCAGGGAATCAGTGCGGTAAATTATATAAATTAGTCCCCCAAACAGAATTGCGAGAATTGCTTCGGGAAGAAGGTAAAAAGGTTTCCGCTGAAGTATTTTAACATCATTGTAACCGGTCATAAATTATACTTTACGGTAAATATAATCTATTAATTATTGATTTATATTACAATGAATTTATTAATTGAGATTTCAGAACAGAATATAGAGAAGCAGAGTGAATAACAAAATTTAATGGCAATGAAACAAAATTATAATGCCGGAGTTTAAAATGTAAAGATTTAATAATTAAACAATTAAGAAAATGAAACATCACGGGAAAAATGCTTTGCCTTTGATTACAGCGATTATATCTGCGCTTGCAGTATTTGCATTATTCGCATTTACAGGCAAGGGCACAGATAATCTTAAATCATTAAATAAGGGTGAAGCAGTAATCAGTATCCAGAACCTGAAATCTCTGACTTTTTTTGCTAATCTTGATAACAAATACTATTACAACAGCAGGGAAATATATCTCAATCTTGAAGTTAAAGCAGATGAAGTCCGGGACTATTCGGAAAGAACTCCGCTAAACATTTCTGTCGTAATTGACAAAAGCGGTTCAATGTCAAGCAAGCACAAACTTGAGTTTGTTAAAAAAGCAGTTGAGCATATTATTGATGAACTCGGTTACGATGATTATATTTCAATAATTACATATGACGATGATGTTAAAGTGATTTATGCTTCAAGTCAGGTAGAAGATAAAACAAGGTTGAAATCCGACGTTAAGAAATTGATGTCGGGCGGATTTACAAACCTTAGCGGCGGAATGAATCAGGGATTTGATGAAGTTGAAAAAACATTCAGAAAGGGATATGTAAACAGGGTGCTTTTATTATCAGACGGTCTTGCCAACAGGGGTATTACGGACAAGCAGGAACTTAATAACATTGTTAAGAAAAAAAGTGATTACAACGGGATAACAATTTCAACATTCGGAGTAGGGAATGATTTTAATGAAAACTTAATGGCAGATTTGGCAATTTTCGGAAAAGGAAATTATTATTATATAAAGAACTCTGCCGATATACCTGAAATTTTTGCAAGTGAACTCAAGGGAGTCCGAATACTGATAGCGCAGGAATCAAGGATTAAAGTGAAATTCCCGTCAAATTATTTATCGGTAAAAAATGTATTCGGCTATCATTATGAAGTATCGGGAGATGAGATAATTATTGATTTGAAAGATATTTTTTCGGCACAAAAGAAATCGGTATTGATAAAATTTGCAGTTAACAGAAAAATAGACAGCCGTCAGGAGTTTGAAAGTGAACTTACCTATTATGATGCACGGGATAATATGAGGAGAGTGGAAGAGAATATTAATACACCTATAATTCCTGTTAATTCTGTAAGTGAGTATGAAGAAGGAGTGAATATATCCGTTAAACAGAATGTTATCAGGCAGGAAGCGAATGATATTATGGAACAGGCACTACTGGATGCGGATTCCGGTAATTATGAAAATGCGAGAGAGAAAATCAGGAAAGGTAAAGAATATATGAACGAGCAGTCCGGTTCAGTTCCTTCATCACCCGAAATGACGGAGCAGTATAATAATCTGGATAAATACGATAAAGAATTAGAAAATATTGAGAGTAAATCGGAAGAAGACCGGAAGGAAATGCAAAAGTCCGGTAAATATCAGAACTATGAGACAAGGAAGAAATAGATGCCGGGTACTGAAATATTTAAAAGCGGAATGTTAGTTTAAGAGTTGAGAACCGCAAGCCTGATAAAGTTTATTTAAAAAAGCCTTCAATGTAATAATATAAATCTTTCCCCGGGTTTAATCCCGGGAAAGATTCCTTTTTTGTCAACTTGCACGGTTATAAATATCCGTAAAAACCGAATAAAAAAGGGGAATTTATTTCACTGAAAAAGTTTAAAAAATTTGAGTAAATTTAATTTAATAAAATCCCTTTTATGTTAGATTTAATTTATTTTTTATCCGGAATTGAAAATGTAGGGAACATCAGAATTCTTAATATCCTGAAGAAATTCAAATCACTGTCTGAATTAAAATCAGCAGATAAAAGAGCATTACTCGGTGTTGAAGGTATAAATGACAGTACGGTAAAGTCAATTCTAAAACGAACCGGCAATAATGATGGTTTTGAGAAATCATTCGATAATTTGCAGAATACAATGCAGAAAAAGGGGATAAAGACGATTACATTCTTCGACGATGACTATCCGGAAAATCTAAAAAATATTTACGACCCTCCCGTATTATTATACTTTAGAGGTAATCTTAAAAAGGAAGACAGGTATTCTGTAAGCGTTGTTGGAACGAGGTATCCGACTGAATACGGTAGGAATGTATGCATGAATCTCGTTAAGGAGCTATCAGAGTCAAGCATACCGATAATCAGCGGAATGGCAAAAGGAATTGATTCCGTATCACATACAGCTGCACTGGCTAATGATAACCTGACTTACGCAATACTCGGGAGCGGAGTCGATTATGTTTATCCGTCTGAGAACAGGAAATTATATGATAAAATATGCGAAAAAGGTGCTGTAATTTCGGAATATGAACCGGGAGCAAAACCTGACAAAGTAAATTTTCCGAGGAGGAACCGTATAATCAGCGGCTTGAGTTTAGGTACGATAATTATTGAAACCGGTATAAGAGGCGGTTCGATGATTACTGCGGAACTTGCGATAGACCAGAACAAGGAAATTTTTGCTGTTCCGGGCTCTATTTATTCAAAACTCTCGGAAGGTTCCAATTTCCTGATTAAACAGGGTTTCGCAAAACTTATTACGGGAGTGGATGATATTCTAAATGAACTCGAACACAGACTGGGTAAATATATTAAAAGGGACAAAGAAACAAATGAAGTAAAAAATATTGAACTGAATTTATTCGAAAGAAAACTCTTTGAAGAAATAAATGATGAACCTGTTCATATTGATATGTTAAGCGAGAAGACGGAACTGAACATTTCAGATTGCCTGGTAAACCTGCTTTCGCTTGAGTTCAAGGGTTTGATTCGCCAGTTGCCAGGGAAAAAATTTATCAGACTGAAATGAAGTACAAATCGGTTAATATTGAAGATGCAATATTTTCTTCTCCCTTCTGTTGCAATCTAGAATTATGCAAAGGTGCCTGCTGTACGATTAAAGGCACTCTCGGAGCCCCTTCTGATTTTGAAGAAGTCAGAATAATTGAAAACATCCTTCCTGCAGTTCAGCCCTACCTTGAGCCGGCAAAACTGGATGAAATAATTCAAAAAGGATTTTACGAGAAATACGGTGATAGAATTTATCTGAACACACTGTGCGGTAACGATTGTGTATTCTCCTTTATCGAAAACGGCATCGCAAAATGCGCTATAGAAAAAGCATATATTGAAGGGAAAATTGATTTTAAAAAACCTGTTTCATGTGAATTATTCCCGGTCAGGTACAACAGGGAAAATAATAATCTGAGATATGAAAAAATTGCCGAATGCACCGCTGCAGTTGATTTCGGCAGTGAGAAGAATGTCACTGTTGCCGAGTTCGTCAGGAATGCCCTGATTAGAGTTTTCGGTGATGATTTTTATAAAGGGATGATGAATAACAGCGGAAAAAATTTTGATTAAATCTGATATATTATTGTCATCCGGCACACGGTTCCAAATATTTGAAATTAACAGTTCCAACATAGCAAAGTCATTTTTCATTGATCCTGTGTGATTATGATATGAATATTTTTGTTATAATATCCGAAAGTTTAGAATAATTTTGTGTAATCAATCAATGCAGGTTAAGTATAACTTTTTTTATTTTTTACATAATTGAATTAATAATTTGATTTTCATAATTTTATAATATTATTAAATAACTACAATGTCACAATTAAAAATTTTTTCGGGAAGAAGTTCAAAATATTTAGGGGTAAAAATTGCAGAGTGTCTGGGCAAACAGTTGGGGCATGTTGAGTTTAAAACTTTTTCGGACGGGGAAATATGGACAAAATATTCCGAAAATATCAGAGGAAATGATGTATTTATTATACAGTCAACCAATCCTCCGGCAGAAAATCTGATGGAACTGCTGATTATGATTGACGCCGCAAAGCGTTCATCCGCACTCAGAGTAAATGCTGTTATACCATATTTCGGATATGCGAGGCAGGACCGTAAAGACCAACCGAGAGTATCTATAACGGCAAAATTAATTGCAAATTTACTGCAGAAGGCGGGTGCTGACAGGATTATAACAATGGACTTTCACGCACCGCAAATACAGGGTTTTTTCGATATACCGGTTGACCATCTTTACGGCTCGGCGATTTTCCTGAAAAAATTTGTCAGTATGATGATAAAAAATCTCGCAGTTGCATCTCCCGATGTCGGAGGAATTAAGATGGCGCGTGCTTATGCGAAGCGGCTGCATTCGGATTTGATAGTAATTGATAAAAGAAGACCTAAACCAAATGTGGCGGAAGTAATGAATATTATCGGAGAAGTAAAAGGTAAGAATGTACTTATTGTGGATGATTTAATAGATACCGGCGGGACATTTTCAAACGCTGTCCTCGAACTGGAAAAACAGGGTGCTGAAGAAATATACGGAGCGTGTACTCACCCG
Source organism: uncultured Ignavibacteriaceae bacterium (assembly GCA_964459055.1). Classification (GTDB taxonomy): domain Bacteria; phylum Bacteroidota; class Ignavibacteria; order Tepidaquicellales; family Tepidaquicellaceae; genus Tepidaquicella. Next base: position 24,471 of record CAYWMV010000004.1, read on the forward strand.
ATTCTTTCAGGAAATGCATGGGAAAGAATATGTAAGCTGCCTTTGAAAAAATTGTTTGTAACAGATACAGTTCTTCTTAAACACAGTTCCCCGAAAATTGAAATTATGTCCGTTTCGAATATTTTTGCCGAAGCAATTAAAAGAACAAATAAAAATCAGTCGATTACTTCACTATTTGAAGTGGTGTAACATTTTTAAGTAAATTATTGTTATTAATAAAGTAAGCAGTGTTTTTATACATCATATAAGTAATCTGCTTGTAAATAAATTAAATATTAAAATAATCCGGAGGAAAATAAATGATAGTTGATATAATAATGCCGAAAATGGGAGAATCCATTATGGAAGGCACAATTTTAAAATGGCTGAAAAATGTCGGTGATAAAATCGAGAGAGATGAAAATTTACTCGAAATTTCAACTGACAAAGTTGATACAGAAGTTCCGAGCCCGGAAGCGGGTGTCCTTGTGGAGAAATTATTTCAGGAAAACGATGTAGTTGAAGTGGGAAAAGTAATCGCGCGGCTTGAAACGGAAGCAGGTTCTGTTTCATCAGCACCTCCACAGCCCGAGCCCAAAAAAGAAGAACCGGTCACAACGGAAAAAGTTAAAGTTGAGTCAAATAAAGAAGAAAAACCATTACCTAAACCTGAATCTGAAACCGGAAAAATTCAGTCATCAAGATTTTACTCGCCGCTTGTTATGAATATTGCAAGGGAAGAGGGTATTCCGATGGCGGAACTAGAAACAATAACAGGGACAGGATTGGAAGGCAGGGTAACTAAGAAAGATATTTTAGATCATATCAGAAACAGAGATAAATCACCTGCACCTAAACCTGCAGCAGCTCCTCAAACCGGAACAACTCCGAAGGCAACGGCAAAACCTGCTGAAATTCCGAAACATACCGTCGATTACAATGAAGAAGGTTTAAGTGTTCTGGAATTTGACAACGTAAGACAGAAAATGGCGGAACACATGGTACAGTCCGCATCAATATCACCGCACGTCAATGCTATCGCGGAATGTGATTTATCAAGGATTGACAAGGTTCGAAAGGAAATGGCAAAAGAATTCGAGGAAAAAGAAGGATTTAAACTTACCTATATGCCGTTTATTGCAGATGCACTGGTTAAAGCATTAAAAGACTTTCCCTTAATTAATTCGGTAATAGATGATTCAGCCGTTCCGTTCAAGGCGATAATGCGAAGCAAAGTTAATCTCGGTATCGCTGTTGCAATGGATAATGGCGGGCTAATCGTTCCTGTTGTCAAGGAAGCAGACGGAAAGAATCTTGTCGGACTGGCAAGGTCAATAAATGATTTGGGTAAACGTGCGCGGATTAAGAAACTTACTCTCGATGAAATTCAGGGCGGAACAATTACCATTTCAAATTATGGTGTATTCGGTAATATTATCGGAACGATGATTATCAATCAGCCGCAGGTTGCTATACTCGGTATCGGTGCCGTGAGGAAACGTCCTGCAGTTACTGAAACAGCAGAAGGTGATTTTATCACAATCAAACCGATAGTCTATCTTACATTATCGTTTGACCACAGGTTAATCGACGGCGCCCTAGGCGGAAAATTCATAATGAGAGTAGTACATTACTTGGAAAATTACAATATTTAATAAATAAAAAAATAACTATGCAAGAAATCAGGAAATATTTTGTTTTAATTATCCTTTTTGCCGTGGCAGTAGTTCTGAATGCACAGGATAAGCCCGATGCAAAGTACTGGATAATTTTTAAAGATAAAGGTGCTTATAAACCGGCAGAATTAATAAAGCCCGGTTCAGAAGCTTATGAACTCGGGAAAAGGCAGTTAACCGACAGAGCAATCCAGAGAAGATTAAAAGTTCTCAGTGAAGAAAATCTCATTACCTATGATGACCTTCCGCTGAATAATGAATACATCAGTACTATTGAATCGAAAGGTATAAAAGTAATTGCAAAGTCCAGATGGTTCAATGGTGTAAGTGCTTATTTAACGGTTAATCAACTGAAGATGATTAAGGATATTGATTTTGTTTCAGAATTATTTTTAATGGGTAAGTTTGAAAAAAATTATTCGGATTATTCCGGACCTGTGAATTTTGAAATTTTTAATCCTAAGGATGAAACTCAAAAAGAACGAACAAACAAACTGAATTACGGAAAGTCGTTTGACCAGGTTAATCAGTTAAACGTTCCAAAACTGCATAATCTCGGAATAAACGGAAAAGGAGTAATGGTTGCAAGTTTCGACAGCGGATTTGAATGGCGTGACCACGAAGCGTTAAGAGACCTGAATATAACAGCCGAATATGATTTCATAAATAAAGATGACAAAACATTCAATGAAATCAGCGGACAGGTTTACACTGATAGAAACGACCAGAGCATGCACGGAACTGCAACTTTGTCAAATTTGGCGGGATTCAAACCGGGTAAAATAATAGGACCTGCATACGGTTCGGATATAATTCTTGCAAAAACCGAATATACAGTAACTGAAACACCTATGGAAGAGGATTTCTATCTTGAAGCGGCAGAATGGGCAGAATCTATGGGTGCAGATATAATTACGAGTTCACTCGGTTACAGAGAATTTGATGAACCTTATCTGAAAAATTCTTATAAGTATGAGAATTACGACGGAAAGACCGCAATAACAACCCTTGCAGGGAACAAGGCTGCTTATTTTGGTGTTGTTGTCGTTACTTCGGTCGGCAATAATCATCAGACGCAGCCACCATCAATTGGTTCTCCTGCTGACGGTGATTCTATCATAGCAGTCGGAGCCGTTGACGCGAGTGGTTTAATAACGGGATTCAGTTCAAACGGACCCACTTCCGACGGAAGAATTAAACCTGACATTGTTGCTATGGGATTCAAGAATTTTTGCGCTATAGGAAAGAATCTGACCGGTAATGATTCGACTTATGGAATGATGAACGGAACTTCATTTTCCTGTCCGCTTACTGCTGGAGTTTGTGCGCTTATTTTATCCGCACATCCTGAATTAACGCCAATGCAGGTTCGCGAGGCATTAAGAAATACTGCGGACAAATCGGGTAATCCGGATAATGTTTACGGATGGGGACTCGTTAATGCTTACAATGCGGCTTTATACTGGGGTGCGGTATGGAGCAATGAACCGGAAATTGACATGACAACTGATAACGGAATAAAAATTTCAATATCTCTTGCATCGAAGGATATGATAGAACCAGGATTTGTCAAAATATATTACTCAACTACCGGAAAGGAAAATTTAGTTCCAAAGGTTATGGAACTTGTTGAACCTTTGAATGACGGAAACAATTCGGGTAAATATTCTGTATTTCTTGATGATGTAACCGATTTCAGTAATCTTGAATTTTTCTTTTCATACAGAGATAAATCGGGTGAAGATAATTATTATCCGGTTAAAGAACCGTTCAAAGCAATGAAGTGATTTTTTGAATTTTTCTGAATCAGTAAGACGAGAATATCAAATTATATACGTTCCCGGGCTTCTGCCCGGGAACGTTTTTTGTTATAAATATTGGGAATCTTTTTTGTATATCCTGTTTATGTGGGGATTTATA
>CAYWMV010000004.1:28145-41148 GCA_964459055.1 uncultured Ignavibacteriaceae bacterium
TTTCTTGCGAATATATTTACAAAACCGATATCATTGCCTCCTGCGGTCAGGTTGGAAGAATCCGTAGTTAATGCTATTGCGGGAATAGCAGGTCTTTTCAAGTCGTGCGACAGTCTCACCATAAATTCGGTTGCGATATGCTGAGCATCTGCGGCGCTGCCACCGTTGCCGATTAACATAAGTTTGTTCCCTTCCTTTATTCTCCTGATTATAAGTTCAGAAACTTTCAGGATGTCTTCAGAACATTTCTCCAGAACTTTGAGTTTTATTTCGGAACTTTCTTTTAATGAATCGGCTATGAATTTATTTTTGTCCACTTTTTTGATTTTTTAATTTGTGCAAAGATTATTAACAATTTTCTCGGCTGTTCCGAGAGTATGTTCAAAAACTTTAGAGCAATTATCCGCCGCCTCATTTCTTAATACGGAATTTATAAGAAGGGGATACACCTGTTTATAAAAGTTTTTCTTGCCGGTTATGGAAAAACCGCAGCCCGATTTAATAAGAAGTTCATCTTCATCTGAATTTTTTACTTTGTTTGCGAAGAACACGGGCACATTAAAAATTACCGGCTCGAGTATATTATGCAAACCTGTTCTGAACCCGCCGCCGACATAACTTAAATATGCGATGGAATAAAGTTTTGCCAGTTTACCCATTGCGTTAACAATTATAAGATTTTCTCCTCTGAATTTACTGATTTCGGAGAAACGAATCGTTCTGAAATTTACGTATTTTGACGCTATTGTTTTTTCGATTGCCGAAATTTTTGTCTCTTTCGGTTCGTGGGGAACAAGAATCGTCAGAATATTCCCGTGTTTTTTTTCAATTCTGTCAAGAACCGGCAGTAAAACATCCTCGTCATCTTTCCAGGAACTTCCAATTACAAAAACCTTTTTGTCTTTATAAATCTCATTTGCCAGAACGGTTTCATCCCTCATATCCTTTACACTGTGATAAACCCTTTCGTATTTTGAATCTCCGACCATAACAATTTCACCTTTGAATCCTTTAAGTTTATCCTTGTAATTTACTTCATCGTCTTTGTCTATTACAAACAGTTTGTCTATCATTCTGTACATAGTTTTTTTGAAAGAACCTGCAATAAACATTGACCATATTTTATCTTTTTCGTCGAATCTTGCATTTGCAACTGTAACAGTAACATTTCGTTTTTTTGCCTCATACAGGAAATTAAACCACAGGTCATATCTCATTAGAATTATTAAATCGGGTTCAGTAAGGTCAAGGAAGTTTTTGACCTGTCTTCTCGAATCAAAAGGAAGATATATTTGTAATATATCATCGTAAGGAATTTTTGCATTAAGGTATCCGGAAGGTGAAAAAAATGTACAGATAATATTGAAATTTCTTCTTCTTAACTGCTCGATCAGCGGGATTGCCTGCTGGAATTCTCCGAGAGAAGATGAATGTATTATAAGATTTTTGCGGGAATTTTCATTTTTCCGAAGATGTTCTGCATTTTTCAGAATTTGAGATATGAGTTTTCTGCCTTTCAGTCCGTTTCTTATTTTTGAATTGAAAGGAGCGGCAATTCTGAAAGTAAGCCACATTAACGGGACGAGCACAATATTATAGACATAGAACCAGAATTTTGTCATCTCATGTCAGACTTCCATTATCTCTTTCTCTTTCTTAGAGAGGAGAATGTCAATCTCTTTTATGTACTTATCCGTGAGTTTTTGAATTTCACTTTCTCCGTTTTTCCTGTCATCTTCCGAAATATGTTCGGACTTTTCCGTCTTTTTCAGTTTTTCGATTTCATCGCGCCTGATGTTTCTGACTGAAATTCTTCCGTCCTCGGAAATTTTCTTAACGAGTCTAACAAGTTCCTTTCGCCTTTCTTCATTTAACGGGGGAATAGGAACCCTGACAATATTTCCGTCATTTGAAGGATTTAATCCCAGATTCGCATTGAGAATAGTTTTCTCGATAACACCGATAATTGTTTTATCCCAGGGCTGTACGTTTATGGTATGAAAATCCGGGGTGTTCAGTGTTGCTACCTGATTGAGAGGTGTCGGGTTGCCGTAATAATCTACTTTAACACCTTCGAGCAGAGCAACAGATGCTTTACCTGTCCGGACTTTGTTGAATTCGAGAGAAACGTGTTCTACTGCTTTTGACATTCTCTCTGCTGTTTGTTTTAATATATCTTTTACCATAGTTTTAAATTTATTATTTAAATGACAATTGTTCCTATACTTACTCCGGAAATTATTTTCATTAAATTGTCCTTTTTGTTCATATTGAAGACAATAATTGGTAATTTATTTTCCTTACATAAGGTGATTGAAGTCAAATCCATGACCCTCAGATTTTTTTCGAGAACATCGGAATAACTGAGTTTTTTAAATAATTTTGAGTTTTTATTCTTTTCGGGGTCGGAATCGAAAACTCCGTCAACCCGTGTACCCTTTAAAATGACATCAGCATTTATTTCAATAGCCCTTAATGCCGCCGCTGTGTCAGTAGTAAAATACGGTTCACCTGTTCCTGCAGCAAATATTACTATTCTTTTCTTCTCAAGATGTCTTATTGCCCTTCTTATTATAAGCGGTTCGGCAATTTCTTCCATTCTTATGGCTGATTGCAATCTGGTATAAAAACCTCTTTTCTCGAGTGAATTCTGCAGTGCTATGGAATTGATGGTAGTTGCAAGCATTCCCATAAGGTCGCCTGTAAATCTGCTGACGCCCTGCTGAACCGCGGATAATCCCCTGTATATATTTCCTCCTCCGATTACTATACCTATTTCTACACCCGTTTTCACTGCTTTCACTACTTCGTCGGCTATGTAATTAAGGATGTCGGAGTCTATCCCGTAATTCTGTTTTCCCATAAGTGATTCGCCGCTCAGTTTCAGGAGAACCCTTTTATATTTTAATTTTCCCATACCGGTTAATTTAAAAAAATTTAACAGGCTGCGTTTCCGCAACCTGTTCTAATAATGTTTACAGTCCGAGTTGAAATCTGACTACTTCTGAAATTTCAAATGCAGTACCCGATTCTTTGGAAAATCTTTTCACGAGGTCATTAATGTTTATATTCGATTCATTAATATATTCCTGTTCCAGCAGGCAGTTTTCCTGATAGAACTTTTCGAGTTTATTCTGCACGATTTTTTCCGCAATATTATCGGGTTTGTTTTCGTTTTTAGCGAGTGTGAAATAAATTTCTTTTTCCTTCTCGATAACTTCTTCCGGGATGCCGTCTCTGTTTATGGACATAGGATTCATTGCAACAAGTTGCATTGCTATTTTGATGCCTAAGTCATAGGAACCATCCGTAAGTTCACCTTTGACAGCAACCAGTCCACCGAGTTTACTGCCGAAATGCAGATAAGAAGACACAAAGCCGTCACTCATTTCGATGAATTTTACTCTTCGTAGTTCTATTTTTTCGCCAACGCTTGCCATTAGGCCGTCAATATTTTCTTTACAGGTAAGGCCTTTATCGTCTTTGACACCGAGAAGTTCATCGGCGGTTTTGCATTTATTAGTCAGTGCGAGGTCTGCTGACAATTGCGAGAAATTCTGGAAAATTTCACCTTTGGAAACGAAGTCGGTTTCGCAGTTTAGCTCAATAATCGCGGCAGATTTCTTGTCTTTGCTTATGGATATTTTTACTGCACCTTCGTTCGCTGCTTTGCCTGCGCGTTTTGTTGCGGTTGCGGCACCCTTCTTTCTTAAAAATTCAATTGCTTTGTTAATATCGCCGTCTGTTTCCTGAAGGGCTGCTTTGCAATCGGACATACCCGCTCCGGTTTTGTCCCTTAATTCTTTTATTAATTTAATTGTAATTTCCATTTTATTAGAGTTTTAATTTATTTTTGTTCTGACTTTTCTTTCATTTCTTCTGATTCATCCATTTTTCGCACCTTAGTGAGTTCGGTTCCTTCTATTATTGCATCCGCAATCGTTTTAGTAATGGCTTCGATTGATTTTACGGCATCGTCATTTGCAGGTATGACGTAATCTACAAGGTCAGGGTCGCAATTCGTGTCAACGATTGCAATTGTAGGTATGTTGAGTTTTTTGGCTTCGTCAATTGCAATATGCTCTTTTTTAATATCGACGATAAAAATTGCGCCCGGTAATTTTGTCATTTTTGCAATACCGTTTAACACCTTTTCAAGTTTTTCCTTTTCCCTCATCATAATAAGCCGTTCTTTCTTGACATATTTCTCGATGTTGCCGGTTTCTTCGTCTTTCTGAAGGTCTGTCAGTTTTTTAATACTTTTTCTCACGGTATTAAAGTTTGTTAACATACCTCCGAGCCATCTTTCACAGACGTAAAAAGATTCGCACCTTTCCGCATGGTCCTTAATAATAGCTTTGGCTTGTTTCTTTGTTCCGACGAATAGAATTTTCTTCCCTTCGAGTGCGAGTTTTACCACTGCATTGTAGGCATCATCAATCATTTGAGTTGTTTTTTTGAGGTCAATGATATGAATGCCGTTTCTTTCCATAAAAATGTATTTCTTCATTTTCGGGTTCCATCTTCTTGTCAGGTGCCCGAAATGCGAGCCTGCCAGCAGTAGGTCTTCAATTTGTACTTTGGACATTAGTTTCTCCTTCTTTTAATAAAAGCCGGTTCTAACTCTGGAAATGTATTCAGGTAAGATGGGCTTTTGTTTTACTTCTACCTCCGTCACCTTCAGATTTACATCCAGACAAGTCAGGACACGGGTAAATCCGAATCGGGAAGTATGTATTATTAGTTTATAAAAAAATTATCTCTTTGAGAACTGGAATCTTTTTCTTGCTTTCGGTCTTCCGTATTTTTTTCTTTCCACCATTCTCGGGTCTCTTGTAAGCAGGTCCTTGGTTCTTAATTCTTTTCTGAAATCTTCGTTAATTTCTACGAGTGCTCTGGATATGCCGAGTTTCATTGCGCCGATTTGTCCTTTAATTCCGCCGCCGTTAACGTTAATGTAAACATCATATAAAGTTTCCGTATTTGTTAATTTCAACGGTTCCATAATCTGTGTAATGAAGTGTTCGGATTTTACGTATTGCAGTGCCTCTTTATTATTAATAAATAATTTTCCTGTTCCGTTTATAAGTCTGACTCTCGCGATAGCCGTTTTTCTTCTTCCTACTTTAATATTGTTTTGACTTGCTGCCATTAATTCTCCTGTTTTATAAATTAACTATTACGGGTTTTTGTGCGGAATGCGGATGCTCGGAACCTTTGTAAACTTTCAATTTGTGTATTAATTTGTTACCGAGTTTTGTTTTCGGAAGCATTCTCTTAACCGCTAATTCAATGATTCTTTCGGGTCTTGTTTTGATTAATTCCGAATAAGTCCTTGTCCGCTGTCCGCCGGGATATCTTGAATGCGTTAAATATTCTTTTAATTCTGCTCTTTTTCCCGTGACTTTTACTTTTTCTGCATTTAATACAATAACCCAGTCACCCGTATCCGAGTTAGGGGTATATCTGGGATTATTTTTCCCTCTGATTAACTTTGCCACTTCACTTGCGAGTCTGCCGAGTACCTTTCCGTCGGCATCGACAATAACCCATCTCTCGGGATTTTCTTCCCTGGTCGCAAATTTCGTTGTTCTTATTGATTGACTGATTGCTTTCTTCATAAAATCAATTATTATAAAACCTTAAAAATATGATATATCAGATAAATAATCAATGAAAACTTCTATCCCTGTTTTTATGCTATTCCCGGCACACAAATGCCGGGAATGGCAGAGTAATGTCTTAAAACTTAATATAATCCAGTCCCATATTAAATACTATATCAACCGGGATACCTGAAGCATTTATTCTGTTTAAATCCGTCTGTAATTCTTCTTTAATAAATCCGTCCTTAGAAATAATATTTTTTGCGGCTTCATAATCTCCGTCGCCCTGAATTTTAAGTATCTGCCTGACCGACGAAATAACGGCATCTTTCATTTTTTCGAAATTCACACTGTACGTTCCGTCATCATTTCTCGTGAATGCTCCATTTTCCTGAAAATAATAGAATCTTACCATATTTGCTTTTCCGTGTGCACTCGCTGCACCAAATCTGCAGGAACGGAATATCCCTGCAAGGAAAGTAGTGTAATTGTCCATTAATTCACCGTCTGTGAGTGAACCGTTTTCGTATAGTTTAGTAACGATGTAAAGCCCTAAAATATCCGCTTTTCCTTCCTCGAGGGCAGAATACTGGTCTTTAAGAGATTCTCTTACGGTTCCTGCGCCTGAAATTGTATTTTTAATTCCGAGTCCGTGTGCAACTTCGTGGAACATTGTATTTTCGAAAAAGGCGTTGAATTTAACATATTTTCGCTGTCCGGGAGTTATCAGCAAATCCGCAATGGGTATCATAATATTATCGAATTTTGCTTTCATAATATTTTTCAACTGCAGTCTCCTCGAACCTTTTTTCAATTGAACTTCTTCGTCATTAGGGAGATTGATAGCAATCGTCTTACTTCCTGCGTTGCAATCGCCGGCATAATAAATAGCATCATAGGCATTCAAATCCGATTCCGTACCCGGTTTTTCAGATTTGTAAACATTATCAACCGGGAGACCTGCCTGAATATCGGGCAGCATTGCGGCAAATTTACTTAGTCTTTCGCTCCACTCCCTGTCTTTGATTAGTACAAATGATTCGAAAGCAGTTTTATATTCAAACAGACCGTCGGTGTAATTTTCGATTGGTCCGACAACAAAATCAATATTGGAAGTTTTCATATCCATCCAAGCAAAATCGCTTGGCTGATAATTATCTGTTATCAGTGCTTCTGCTCTTAATTTCAGATAAATTTTCAACCCTTCATCTTCTGCAAGTTCCGATGCCTTTAACAGTAATTGCGATGCCCGGTTAAGTTTATCAGCATAGGCAACCGAGTATGGAATCACTGTGAGGTTTCCGGAATCGTCCCGTCTCAGGATTGTATATGGATTTGATTTCAGAGGATGTGTAAGTTTATCAAATTCCCCGACTGTCATATCTGCAGGATATAAGTTTGCACCTTTCGGTTTTTCACTGTATCCTGGAATGAAGGGCTTGTTACCGTCGAGCTGGTCCCACGGTCCGTAATTAATAAGAACGAATTGCTTCTCGTATTCACCTCTTATACCCGAGAGCAGTTCTTCTTTATCTCCGTAATTCTGCATCCAGAACAGGTCATCCATAATTTCAGCAATACTGATTAAAATAGGGATAATCTTTTTTTCGTTCTGGCTCATCCAGGATAAGTCTGCAGTCAGAGTAACGGGTTTATATCTTCCAACTTTTTCTTCAATAGTCATTGTTTGTGAATAAGAAAGATTCGCGATAAAAAATGCCGTTATTAAAACGACAAGCAGTTTAAGTTTCATAATAATCTCCTTAATATTATGGTTTTAAAATAACTTTTCCGATAATTTTTCCTGTTTCCATAAGTGTATGTCCTTCTCCTGCATTCTGCAGTTCCAGTTTTTTATAAATAACAGGTTTGATTTTTCTTTCCGAAATATATTTCAATAGTGCTTCGAGTTCAAATTTCTCACCAAGGAACAGCCCCATAATGCTCAGATGCCTGAAATATGTCTGATGAATGCTTACATTAGTTTCCCTGCCTGTAATCATGCCGCACCAGAGAAGTTTTCCGCCGTTAGTGAGCATATTAAAACTTGTTTCGTAACTTTGAGGACCGACATAATCGAGAACTACATCAACGCCTGTTCCGTCTGTAATTTCAAGAACTTCTTTAAGAATATTTTTATTTTCGTAATGGTTAAAAATATAATCAACGCCGAGATTTTTAAGAAACTCAGTTTTTTCTTCGTTACCTGCTGTAGCAAATACTTTTGCACCCGTACTTTTCGCAAGTTGAACAGCAATCGTACCCAGTCCGCTGGTTCCTCCCCAGATGAAGAAGTTTTGTCCCGATTGAATATTACCTACACCAAAAAGAGCGTGATAAGCGGTCAGTCCCGCAATAGGAAGACACGCTGCATCTTCAAAAGTTACATTATCGGGTAACCTGATTAAAGAATTTTCGGGTACGACAGTGTACTCTGCGTAAGAACCGTTTAACTCCATACCGAAAAATTTTCTGTTCGGGGATAATCCCGGTCTGTTTTTTATTGTCCATTTATCCTTATCTTTAACGACAAGAGGCCAGGCGATAACTCTGTCCCCGTTTTTAAACATTCTGACATCGCTGCCCGTTGATTCAATCACACCGCTTATATCACCGCCGGGTATGTGAGGAAAATTAAGATTTAAACCCGGATATCCGTTTCTGATAACTATATCAACCCTGTTGATTGAAGTTGCCTTAACTTTTACCAGTACCTCATCAGATTCTATACCGGGTACAGGAAAATCAGTATCGTATTTAAAACTGTCAATATTTCCGTTTTTAGTCAGGTAAAGTGCTTTCATAGTTTCTTATAAGTTTTTTATACATATTAACATACTTCAGTTATAATAAATTCTGAATCTTATTTTATTCTGTTCTTTTTTAAGGGTTTGTTTTTTAAAATGTGTTTTTGAATAATTTTTTCAATGAATTCCGCATCGCAGGAGTGATACCAGATATTATCCGGATAAACTGCAATTATGGGACCTTTGGCACATATTCTGAAACAGTCTGCTTTTGTTCTCTGCACACCGCCTTTGCCTGTTAATTCAAGTTCTGCCAATCTTTTTTTCAGATAATTCCAGGATATCAGACCTTCCTGACTCCTTACGCATTTATTTTCTTTTGCATCGCAGCAAATAAAAATATGTTTTTTTATTTTATTTATTCCGAGATTTTTCGCTTTTTTGTGTATTTTCGAACTCATTCATTTCTTAATTAAAATTTAAAGTTAATTAAAAATAATCAAAATTATTATGATTTAATTTTTGCAGTGCGGATGACATATATGAATTAATCCTTTACTCCTCAAATTCTGCGCAAAATAATAAACTTTTTTAGAACGTCCCGATGAACCGAAATAAACTCCAAGATGCGGAATGGCGGAATATCGCGGATAAAAGTATAAAGCATCAGAAACACGGATTCACACGGATTCAAACGGAAAAACACGGAATTCACCACGGCGAATTAAATGTAAAATGTTAAATGAAGATAGTTTGCTTCCGGCTTGACCGTGTTATGAATTATGTCCCGAATGAATCGGGATCGGTGAAGAAATTATGAACTGGAAGAAGATAACCGCAACGTCGCAACGAACGCAACGAAAAACAGGATGCATTAGAAGGCACTCAAACAGGTGTATAAGAAACATTCCGTATCACGTATTATATTATGTCAAAGAGCATTACAGAAATTTCATATATGACATTTTCGGAGTTGAAAAAACAATGACATAGTAAAAAAAAACACTCAAAAATATGACAAAACTATGACATTCTATCAGATTAACCGGAATTCTTTTTACCAGTTTGTATTCATCAATAAGTTTATAACCAATAGAATTAAAAGAGGCACCTTCAGCCCTAAGCAAAGTGAATTCATTTTTTTGTTTATCCGAATACATATTTAAAGTCCTTCATTTTTAACATACCATAATAAAATATGGCATTACAAAAATAACACAGATAAAACGGGAAGTCAATAGATAAAATTAAAAAATAAGACAATCAGGTTACAATTCAATTAATTACTCAAGTTGACAGTTACAAAATAAAAAACCATTATTACATTCCCAAGCCGTAGTCCCGATTGCTCGGGATAGACATTTGGAAGGAGTATTTTCGAGTTTTCACACAGGCTTTAAAGTCACGGGCTATATAATTTTGTAATAACACTACATTATACGTAATAGCGGTCAACGTAAGATATAAAATAACATTAAGAGAACAAGTTTCGTTTAAATTATTTTGATATTTTGCCGAGTATTAAGGGCAAAAAATAAGAAACGAAATAAGGTTTTAAATTTAATTTTATTTTGTATAAATTGACACATTCTCAACTATTTATAAACTAAAATAAAACCGTTATGCAAAAGAAAATTCTACCGATTGTTCTTTTAATGGTCGTAGTATTTGCTTCAGTATGTGAAGCACAGGTTGGAGTGCGTTCGCTGGATTACAACACAAGGTCTGTCGGACGCGGAGCAACGGGAATAGGTTTTTTTGACAGTCCTTCTTTGATACTGTCCAATCCCGCCGGATTAACCTTTATAAAGGAATCCCAGATTAATGCTAATGCAATTTTCATGGTTCCGCCACCAAGTTTTAAAAATTACACAAACAATAACGGGGTTACATCAACAACCGTATTGAATGATAAGGACGGGGAAGGAACGTTATATGCATTACCGAGTATCTCATACATCCGCAAATTCAAAGACAGTAAATTCACGATAGCAGCAGGTGCATTTTTAACCGGAGGAATGGGCACGGATTACGAACTGAATCACCAGTTATACAAAGATGCGAGCGGAAATTACTTACCGCAGGTGTACCGTTCCAGATTTTCGATAATTGAAAGCGGTTTATCGGTTGCGTATGCCATAACTCCTAAATTCTCGATTGGAGCAACCGGTGAATTCATTTACACTCAGATTGAATTTAAGAATCCTTTCAGTCTGCCGCCGTCATTCCTGAAAGGACAAATGAATTCCGGAATGACATTCGGACAAATGTTTGCCGCACCGAGAACAGCAGGTGGTCTTGGTTATAAAGAACTGACTTCATCAGCCGATATGAAATATCTAAAATCCTATTCTTTCGGAGGAAAAATAGGGCTGGCATATAAATTCAGCGAATCATTTTCTATTGGAGTGAATTATTCTCTGCCTGTAGATTTAAATTTTGAAGACGGAACGGCAAATCTCGATATGACATTCCAGTTCCTCGATGCAGAAAAAAGAGCAATCGAGAATGTAAGGATGGCATACCCGACATTAACTTACGAACAGGCAAAATATATTGTAGATTCGACATTCACTGCAAACGGTCTGAACCTCTCCCAGGGATTCGCAGGTGAATATAAGATTCAAAATAAATTCAACACCCCGCAGTCTTTCGGATTCGGTCTGATGTACTCTCCGTCCTGCAAAGTAAGATTAGGTTTTGATTTTGAGTTTATAAACTGGTACAAAGCATTTGATAAGATGGAATTAACGCTTACGGAAGGTGATAATGCAAACATAAATAAAATGCTTAACGCCGGCGGCAACGGACAGGCACCGTTGGCAGTCGAGTTTCCTCTTGCGTGGAAAGATGCTTATGCATTTAAAATCGGAGGCGAATATGACGTAACTTCGAATTTTATTTTGAGGGCAGGTTATGCATATAACACAAATCCCATTCCTGAAGAAACCATTATCTCAATTCTGCCGGCAATTATTCAGCATCACTTATTTACAGGAATGAGTTACAGTTTAGCCAATAATTGGATTGTAAGTATGGCGCTTGAATACGGTCTGAAAAACTCTATGACCGCTTCAAATCCGAGCCACGTGGCATTCGAATACAACAATGCCGAAGTAGGATTACAGAATTTCCTCGGGCATATTTCGGTTTCATACATATTCAAATAATTTTTTCTCATAACTCCTTTCTAACCTACGTCGCAGGTTTTTTCCTGCGGCGTTTTTTTATTTTAATCCCGTAAGAGTTGCATCATTTGTTTTTATTATTATGAGTTTTTGTTCAATTTATATCATCCCGACTCGTCGGGATTCTGATAAAGGAATATAAACGCAGGATGCACGAGATATTTGCAGAAAATATATTAAAAGCATTTCAAGGTTTGTCTCAAAAGTTGTTATCCGGAAATATATCAGGATCTAATTGCATAAAACAGGGCTTTAAGATCCCGAAACAAGTTCGGGATGACAAGTACGGCGTTTTTAATTTTTCAGGCAACTCCTTCATAGTGCATTTGTATCACCGGGCTTTCATACATAAAAAAAATTACATTCTGTGATTTATTATTTTATCATAAGTTCCGCCGTAAATAACATCAACGATATTAGGCTCTTTCAGAAATTCGTGCGGAAAGCCGAGGTCAATTTTACTGACTTCATTTAATCTGTTCATCATTTCCTCGGGAATAACGAAATTAACCGCACCCAGCGAATCTTTTATCTGCTCCTCATATCTTGCACCCACAATCGGAATGACAACCTGGTCTCTCTGCCTTGTCCAGTTAATTGCAACCTGACCGGGAGTGACACCGAGTTCCTTTGCAATCTCTATCACCACCTTCGTTATTTCTTCCGCTTTCTCATTCCTTCTCTTTGAATTTTCAGGCACTCTTCCTTTTTTCGTTTTATCGCCGAAATATTTTCCCGTCAGCGCTCCGCCTGCGAGCGGTGCCCAGGGCGTTACCGCGATATCGAGTTCCTTTGCCATCGGGAGCAAATCTCTTTCCGGTGTCCTCTGGATTAAACTGTATTCAATCTGCAGAGCGGTAAAACTGTTCCATCCTTTCAATTCCGCATAAGTATTTGCCATCGCGACAATCCACGCGGGCGTATCGGAGATACCGATGTAATGCACTTTTCCCGTTCGTATTAAATCATCGAGACCTCTCATCACTTCTTCGATGCCCGTTGTGAAATCCCACATATGCAGCCAGAGCAGGTCAATATATTCCGTGTTAAGTCTTTTAAGACTTCCTTCAACCGACCTGAAAAGATTTTTCCTGTGACTGCCGTTGAAATTCGGGTCGTCCCTTCTGTCATACAAACCGTATTTTGTAGCCAGCACAAAATGGTCGCGGTCCGGTTTAATCAACTTGCCGACATACTTTTCGCTGGTGCCTTCCGTATATCTGTTAGCCGTATCGAGGAAGTTTCCTCCCGCATTCACATAGGCGTTAAAAACTTTCTTGCTGTCGTTATATCCGACTCCGATTTTTGATTCCGTGCCGAACGTCATTGTTCCGAGGCAGATTTCCGACACACGCAATCCGCTCTTTCCGAGTAATTTATATTTCATAATGGTTTAATTTAATTTTATAATCTTAACAAACGGTTCAAATAATTAGTTTAATTCAATTCCGAACAAAGTCAG
>CAYWMV010000005.1:0-28267 GCA_964459055.1 uncultured Ignavibacteriaceae bacterium
ACAAGAGTTAACTGACCGTGTACAAGAGTTAACTGACCGTGTACAAGAGTTAACTAACCGTGTACAAGAGTTAACTAACCGTGTACAAGAGTTAACTGACCGTGTACAGGGGTTAACTGACCGTGTACAAGAATCAACTGACCGTCGGAATGAGTTAACTGACCGGCGGAACGCATTAACTAAGTGGCGGAACGCATTAATTATACGGCGGAATGAGTTTTTTATATTTTTCTTTAATCTTATATTGTCAAAAATTACAGCGATGAAAAAAATTATACTGCTCATTTTTATCATTTTTATTATAAATGACCTCAATCCCTGCACGATTGCAATCGTTTCAGGAAAACTTACTCCTGACGGCAGACCGCTTCTCTGGAAAAACCGCGATACAGATGAACTCAATAATAAACTGATGTACTTTTCAGGAGCGAAATTCGATTTCATTGGGCTTGTCAATTCGCCTGATAAAGAAGGTAAGGAAATCTGGGTCGGGATGAACAGTGCGGGGTTTGCAATTATGAATTCGGTATCTTATAATATCTATCTGAAAAATGATGTGAAGGACAAAGACAAGGATAAAGAAGGCATTGTGATGAGACTTGCCCTCGAATCCTGCGCTACTGTGGATGACTTTGAAAGATTGCTTAATACACTTGCAAAACCAATGGGAGTTGAAACGAATTTCGGAGTGATTGACGCATTCGGCAACGGTGCATTTTTTGAAACAGACCACTGGAATTATAAAAAATATGATTTGAATGATGCCCCCGACGGTTATATGCTGAGGACAAATTTTTCTTACTCGGGTGAACCGGATAAAGGTCAGGGATACGAAAGGTATCTAATGGAAGAGCAGTTGTTTAAAGAGGCATTTTTAAAAAACGATATCAGCGTTAAGTTCATTCTGCAGGACGCCGCAAGATGCCTGAAACACGGCTTAACACAGGAAGACCTGACAAAAGCATATACGGATAATCCCGAAGAAGTGAAATTTGTGCCCTTTATGGATTTCATTTCGAGACACTCTACATCCGCATCGGTCGTGATTCAGGGAGCAAATGGGCATGATGATATTGGTAATATGATAATGTGGACAGTGCTGGGATTTCCGCCTTGCTCGATTTCGTATCCTGTATGGTTCAATAATGAAAAGGTCTTGCCGGATTTACTTAAAGCGGATTCTTCGGGATTTGCACCGCTTTGTAATATGGTCTTAAAGTTGAAAGAAAAATGCTTTCCCGTGACAAGGGGCAGGGGAACGAACTATATCGACATTAACGCTCTCTATAACGGCGCCGGAACAGGGATAATGCAGGTCTTGAAGCCGCTGGATGACGAAATTCTAAGCCTTAAAGTACCGGACAGTAACCCCGCTTCATTCTATCAAAGCCTTGATAAAAAGATAAAGGAGTCCTTTTTAAAATTACTTTCCTCCGAGAATAAGCATTGAGTGATATATAAATTTCATCATTTTTTTGCATAAAATTGGCAATTATTTAAAGGTTTTTTAATAAATTCTAAAAAGGTCTTGTTTTTTTCTATTATATGCTTTAGTTTTAAACGTATTTTTATAAACTAAATAAGTGCAAATGATTAAAAGAAATTTTTTTCTTTTCTTAACACTTTTGGCGTTTTCACTTAGTAGCCTGTTTGGTTTTGTCGGATTTAACACCGTACAAGCAAGTACGGAAGGCAATAAAACTGAACAGACTGTTAAACAGGATAAAAACAAGAAAAAGAAAAAATCCAAGAAGAAAACGACTAAAAAGGGCGCGAGTAAGAAAACATCCGCAAAGAAGAAAAAAACAACCTCGAAGAAAAAAACTTCAAAGAAGAAAACAACTTCAAAGAAAAAGACTTCAAAGAAGAAAACTTCAAAGAAGAAAACCTCAAAGAAGAAAACTTCATCTAAGAAAAAGACCTCAAAGAAAAAGACTTCAAAGAAAAAAAATTCGAAGAAAAAGAGAACTACAAAGAAACGCGTGAGAACATACACATCCCCCAAGACTACAAATCCGGGGACATATACTCCGCCAAGGTCTTACGAAAGAAAAGATGAATCTACAATCGAAAAGAAACCCCGTGAATACAAAAGAGACGATAATTCAATTAAAATTGAATCAATAAAAAAAGAACCCAAGAAAGAAAATCAGTAATTTAACTGCATAAGATATGCAGTTTTAGGACTGTCTCAGGTTAAAATTCTGTTAAATGGTTATATTTGCAGGCAGAATTGGATTTGGGACAGTCTTTTTTTTTATATTTTATGTAGATAAGTATTTAATTATATTGTTTTTATGAAGATTAGCCTAAATTGGATAAAGGATTATATACCGGAATTGAAATATGACTCGATTGAAGACCTGAAAAAACAAATGGTGAAAACAGGGCTTGATATCGAATCCTTCGATTCTGAAAGCGAAAAATTTGAAAATTTTATTGTAGCGGAAGTAATAAGTACCGAAAAGCATCCTGATGCGGATAAACTGACGATTTGTAAGGTTAACACGGGAAGCGAGCAACTCGATGTGATTTGCGGTGCACCGAATGTTGCAAAAGGGCAGAAGGTCTGCTTTGCGAGAATAGGCGCCTTGATTCCGCTTAACGAAATGGAGATTAAGAAAACGAAAATCAGAGGTGTGACGTCTTTTGGAATGATTTGTTCGGAAGATGAACTCGGATTATCAGACGACCACACGGGGATTATGGTTCTTGACAATAAGGCGGTTTCGGGTATGAAGTTTTCGGATTATATTGGTGCTAATGATTATATAATAGAAATTGGAGTTACTCCTAACAGGGGTGACCTGCTTTCTCATTTCGGTATGGCGAGGGAAATTGCCGCAGCAACGGGATTTAAATTTGTGAAGCCTGAAATTCACGTTAAGGAATCGGAAGAAAAATCATCCGACAATATTAAGATTACAATTGAAAATACTGAATACTGCAAGAGATTTACAGGCAGAGTCGTAAAAAATGTTGAAATTAAGGAATCACCCGAATGGCTGAAAAAATATCTGACATCTCTTGGATTAAGACCAAGAAATAATATTGTTGATATAACGAATTTTGTTATGCTGGAGACGGGACAGCCGCTTCACGCATTTGATTATGACAGGATTAACGGAAAAGAGATTATTGTTAAACTTGGAAAGAAAGGCGACAAATTCATCACTCTCGATTCTAAAGAAAGGGAATTGAACGAATATTCGCTGATGGTATGCGATGCTAAAGGACCTTCCGCAATCGCAGGAGTTATGGGCGGTGAATTTTCGGAAATTACAGATAATACGAAAAATGTGTTTATTGAAAGTGCATATTTCGACCCGGTGTGTATAAGGAAAAATTCAAAACTGCTCGGCTTATCTACCGATGCTTCGCAGAGATTTGAAAGAGGTGTTGATATAGAAAATGTCGTTTATGCTTCGAACAGGGCAGCTCAACTGATGCAGGAACTGGCAGGCGGGCAGGTTTGCAGCGGATTAGTTGACGCAAATCCCGAACCGTTCAAAAAACTTTTAGTGGAATTAAGACCTGAAAAGGCAAGTGAATTACTCGGTAAAGATATTTCTGAAAATGAAATTATTAATTTACTTGATAGCATCAATATTAAACTGGCGGAAAAATCCGGCGGTAAATTATATTTCGAAATTCCTGAATTCAGGCGTGAAGATATTCAGAGGGAAATTGACCTCACGGAAGAAGTGGCAAGGTTATACGGCTATGATAACTTTGACAGTGTTTATAAATTCAATCTTGACCTTACTGCTAATACCGATTATAATGACGGATATCTGAAATTCAGAGATTTTGTAAAGGATTATTTAATCGGGAAAGGTTTTAATGAAATTATTTCCTATTCACAGCAGGATGAAAGATATGTAAAGCACTTCTCCGGAAATTTTGTAAGTATCGAGAATCCGAACTCCGTGGAAATGAATGCTATGCGGACTAATTTACTGCACGGCATTCTTAATACAATGAAACTGAATTACAATCGTTCGGGAAAAGATGTTAGCCTTAAACTGTTCGAAATCGGGAAAGTATTCACAAATCCCGGAGACAGATTTGAAGAATATGAGAATCTGTGCTTTGCTGTTAGCGCAAAATCGGATTACAGCGGATTTGACATAGAGGAAAGAGAATTTGACGTTTTTGACTTCAAAGGGGAGGTGCAGCAGTTTCTGACAAAGTTAAATCTTGAAAATTTTGAATATATTTATTATAATGTGAATGAAAATAAGTTTTCTGATGTTATAATTGACGGAGAAACTGCAGGAAATCTATATTTTCTGGAGAATGATGATTTCCTTGAAAAAGGACAGAAAGTATTTGCAGCGGAATTCAGATTTGAAGTTCTTTACAATAAATATAAACCCGGTGTTAAATACAGGGAGATAAACAAATATCCTTCCGTGAAACGTGATTTATCAATTGTTGCGGATAACTCGGTAGGATACGGTCTCATTGAAAAATCCCTTATGAAAAATGCCGGAAAAAATTTAAAAAATATCAGAGTTTTTGATATTTACAAAGACAATAAATTAGGAGATGATAAGAAAAGTATTGCCTTATCACTGGAATTCAATTCGGAAGATAAGACATTAACTGACGAAGAGGTGAATAAATACATAGCAAAAATTGTGTCAGGTCTCGATAAGGAACTTAAAATTAAATTAAGATAAAAAATGGGAAACGTAAAACAACCCTCCCTGCTGGGAGAAAATAGTCCGGTTAATACGAAAGAGGAATTCGAGAAAGCAAAACTGGATTTTAAAAATTCCATAGAATTGCTGGTATCGAAGGTTGGTCATCTCATTGAAAAAAATGCCAGGAAAGAAAAGGAAAATGAAAAGCTCAATGAAACTGTCAGAGAGTTGAATCTTAAATTGCAGGAATTAAAACTTGAAATTAATAAATTAAATTCGGATATTGTATTAAAAGAAAAAGAAATATCTAATTTTAAAAATCAGATCTTAGGATTGAAAACAGGAAAATCGGCAACGGATGACAAGGAAAAGGTTAAAAGCAGGATAAAGGAACTTATATCCAGAATTGATACGCATCTGGATAGTTACGAAGAACAGGATGATGAACAATAATGTTTGACTATTTAAAATTCTAAACTAAATGAAAAACACCGGCATAAAGGTAAAAATATTTAACAGTGATTATAATCTGCTGGGCGAAAATCCGGCGGAAGTGGAAAAGATTGCCAACTATGTTGATACAACGATGCAGAGAATTAATTATCAGTCACCGAATACTTCAGCGGATTCAATTGCAGTGGTAGCCGCATTAAACATCGCCGAGAGTTATTTTAAGGAGAAGGATGCGAGAAAAGAAATGGAGAAGAGTTTTACCAAACTTCTTAATGATATTACCGGTAAGATTGATGACCTGAATAAAAAGATAGACGAATATATTTAGTTTAGATGAGTTCTTTGAAATAAAATAAAAGTGTATAACCGCACAGTCCAAAACGGTCAAACATTATATAAAACCAATCAAATAATATAAACTTGGGAGGCAAGCTCTTTCGTGTCGATTACAGGCCTCACCGCGGCTTTTGCCGTCGGAATTACTGCAGTAACCGAGGTTTCTGCAAACAAGTAATCAGTGGAAGTAAAAGACATAATGGCACCACCCACCGTATCAGCTAAAGAGGTTTACTTATATAACCTTTGGCAAGGAATTGTGCGGTTTTTTTTATTTACAAATTTTTGAATTAACATATATTAGAATTAAATGAATTAAAACGGAGGAAAAAACGGTATATGGAACTTGAAATATATATACTGCTTCCGGTACTTGTCGGGCTTTGCCTGATAACATTCTTCCTGGGATGGTATTTTCACATCAGGTCGGGAAGGGCAAAAGTCGACAGCGCCGAAAATACGGCTGCAAGAATTTTATCCGAAGCGGATACGAAAGCAAAGGAAACTATTCTTGAAGCGGATAAAAGAGCAAAACAATATAAAATTGACGCAGAAAAATCTGCACATAATCTCAAAAAGGAAAAACTTCTTGAAGTCAAAGATGAATTCCTTAAAAGAAAACAGAAATTCGAAGAGGAATCACGTGCAAGAGAAAAGGAAATTTCCGAAATAGAAAAAAGAATCAGAAACGAAAAGGAGACAATCGAGAAAATCAAATCTGAACTTCTTTCAAAAACAAAAGAAGCGGAAAATCTGGTTAATACTTTTAACGTAAAGAATAAAGAATTACTGGAAAAGGAAGTTATCGTTGATGAACAACTCAAGCATAATAATGAACTTGTAGCCCAGCAAAAGGATAAACTTCAGCGGCTTTCGGGCATTACCGAAGAGGAAGCAAAGAAAATCCTTTTTGACAGTCTCATCGAAAAGGCAAAGTTTGAAGCAACTCAGAAACTGCAGGATATCCGTGAAGAGACCAAGATTGAAGCAAATAAAATTTCAAAAAATATTATAGTTCAGGCTATTCAGAGGTCTGCAGTTGACCACTCAGTCGAGACGACAGTAAGCGTTCTGCAGATTACTTCGGACGAACTCAAGGGAAGAATTATCGGAAAAGAAGGCAGGAATATACGCGCATTCGAGGCAGTTACGGGTGTTGATATTATTGTTGATGACACTCCTGAAGCGGTAATTATTTCCGCCTTTGACCCCTTCAGAAGGGAAGTCGCACGTGTGGCAATGGAAAGGCTAATTGCCGACGGCAGGATACACCCCGCGAGAATCGAAGAAGTTGTCGCAAAAGTTGAAAAAGAACTGAATGAAGAAATTATACGAGTAGGTGAACAGACACTTATGGATATGGGTGTTCAGGCAGTCAACAGGGACATAATTACTTTAATCGGCAGGATGAAATACCGTTCAAGTTACGGACAGAATGTCCTGAATCATTCAATTGAAGTGGGACATCTTGCAAGCGTGATGGCGGCTGAACTGGGATTGGACCCGATGATTGCCAAACGGGCAGGTCTGTTTCACGATATAGGTAAAACTGTTGACAGAAGTATTGAAGGACCTCACGCTATCCTCGGTTATGAAATTGCAAAGAGATGCAAGGAACATCCGGTTGTATGTAATGCAATAGGTGCTCATCACGATGAGATGCCGATGGAAAATCCGATAGCAGTGCTTGTTCAGGCTGCGGACGCTATAAGCGGTGCAAGACCCGGAGCAAGAAGAGAATCGGTTGAAGCATATTCAAAAAGACTCGAAAAACTTGAACAGATTGCAACGTCTTTTGAAGGTGTGGCAAAAACTTATGCCATACAGGCAGGCAGAGAAGTCAGAGTGATTGTTGAACAGGAAAAAATCAGCGATATTCTTCAGGACCAGCTTGCCGAAGATATTGCACATAAAATTCAGGAAGAAATGGAATATCCTGGTCAGATTAAGGTGAATGTAATAAGGGAAAGAAGGTCTATTGCATATGCAAAATAATTTTATCATATTATAGCAATAAAATATTTTTGTATGGACAAAATTAAAGGAAAGACGTTAATTGGAATTACCGGCGGTATAGGTTCGGGTAAATCGGAAGTATGCTCTCATCTCGTACACAGAGGATTCAAAGTATTTTCTGCGGATTTGCTTGCCAAAGAATTATACAACAGAGATAAGAAACTTGCCGCTGCTCTTGTCAGAAGATTCGGCAAAGAAATTCTGAACTTTAAAGGTAAAATAAATCTTGCCAAATTAAGAGAACTGATTTTTACAAACAGAAAAAATTATATTGACACGAATAAAATTGTTCATCCTGTGGTTATAAGGAATCTGGCTAAGATGATTAAAAAATGCAAAGAGAAACTTATCATTATTGAATCTGCAATTCTGTTTGAAAGTTCTTTTGATAAATATCTCGATTATGTTGTTATGGTTTATTCAAATAAACAGAACAGAATTCACAGGATTATGCACAGGGACGGAGCCAAAAGAAAAGATGTTGAGAAAATTATGAAATACCAGATGGATGAAAGAAAGAAAATCGAGAAAGCGGATTTTGTCATTATAAACAACAAATCACTCGACGGATTAAGCAATGAAATTGAACTTTTCATTAAAATACTAAATGCTTTAAAAAAATAATATCTTACTGTTATTATAATCTTTTAAGCCGGTTTTCAACCGGCTTTTTTGTTATGTAAACTGAATTTTGTATATCATTAAAGTTAATTACATTGTTTTCCACTTTGTTCTTCATTGCTCCTTTCGGAATCAAGCCGTGAAATTCTTATTAAATTGATTATTCTGTCAATTATTCATAAATTTGTCTAATACATTAAAAAGAAGGAGGATTGTCTTCCACAATCTTGAAACAACAAAGAAAAGAAATAACGTAAATTCCTTAGACGGAAAAGTTCTGGTTCTGAATCAGAATTATGAACCATTAACAATTTGTAATGTAAAAAGAGCAGTCGTATTGACATTTTTAGGAAAAGCAGAAATAGTAAGCAAAGTAGCAAATAAGCATATTAATACGGTTTACAGGAAATTTGACTATCCCAGTATTGTAAGATTGGGTTTTTTTGTAAGAGTGCCGTACAAACGGATTATTTTATCACGGAAGAATATAATGAAAAGGGATAATCACAAATGCCAATACTGCGGTGCTAATACAAATCTGACGATTGACCACATTATTCCGAAATCGAGGGGAGGCGAGGAAACCTGGGAAAATTTAATAACTGCCTGTATTAAATGTAACAATAAAAAAGGTGACAGGACTCTTGATGAAGCAGGTATGGCTCTGACATCGAAGCCGAAAAAACCTTCACACATAACATTTATAAAAAGTTCGGCAGGCAAACTTGAAGAAGACTGGAAACCGTTTCTTTATTTATATTAAAAACAATTAATTTACAGTTATGGACATTAAAGATAAAACAGTTTTAATATTAGGAGGCTGGGGATTGGTCGGTTCTGCGGTTGCAAGGAAATTAATGGAAGCAAAACCAAAAAAAGTTATATTAACATCACTGCTGAAAAAAGAAGCAGAAGAAATTTGTGATGTTCTGAATAAGGAATTTAAAGTTAAAAATCTTTTCATTCCGTTCTGGGGAAATATATTTGTCAGACATGAATATAAGGATTTGAACAGGGAAGAAATATTGAATGACCCCGTTAAAAGAAGAAAAACACTTGAAGATATTGTAAATGAACTTGACGGGAAAATGCTGGGTGAATCCAGCATTTACAAAATGCTGCAAAAGTATAAACCGGACCTCATTATCGACTGTATAAACACCGCTACGGCAATTGCTTATCAGAACATTTATAAATCATATCTTGAAATTCTTAATATTGCTAAATCAAAGGAAAAGAATTACGATGTGCTTCTTACGGCGACGGAAAAAATGATTTGTTCATCTTATGTCCCGCAGTTAATCAGACATGTCCAGATAATTTACAACTCAATGCAGAAATTCGGGACGAAATTTTATTTTAAGGTTGGAACAAGCGGAACCGGCGGAATGGGTCTTAATATTCCGTTTACACACAGTGAGGAAAAACCGTCCCGCGTTCTGCTAAGCAAGTCTTCCGTTGCCGGTGCCCACACATTATTGCTTTTCCTTATGGCAAGAACTCCCACAGGTCCGATGATAAAAGAGATAAAACCGACGGCTTCTATCGCATGGAAGAAAATTGAATATGGCGATATCAGGAGAAGGAATAAACCTATCGAAATCTTTGATATCAATCCCGAAGAGACTTTGAAATTGAAGGATAATTTTCCAAGACGCGATGTGAGGAAATTTAAAAAGGTCGGCAAGTTAAAAACCGTTTATATAGATACAGGTGAAAACGGAATATTTTCGAGAGGTGAATTTGAGGCAATTACGACGAACGGTCAGATGGAATTTGTTACGCCTGAGGAAATCGCCGAAAATATTTTCAGGGAACTTTCGGGCGGTAATACGGGAAATGACATTATCAGTGCCCTTGACGCTTCCGCTATGGAACCTTCCTACAGAGCAGGCTTCCTGCAGAATTCAGCCGTTCAGAAAATTAAAGAACTCGAAGAAAAGAATAAAACTCATTCAGTCGCATTTGAAATGCTCGGACCACCGAGATTATCGAAATTGTTATTCGAATGCCATATGCTGAAACTGATATACAAGAATTTTAAAAATGTTATAAAAGATACTCCTGAAAATATCGGCAAAAAAGTATCCTCGCTGATTTACAGAAATCACAAACTAAGAAATGAAATAGTATCTATCGGCATGCCGGTATTGCTCCCGAACGGAAAGGAAATACTAAGAGGTCCGGATATCAAAATTCCGTCAGAAAATGAAGGCGAAGTAATTAATCTCAGTTCGAAAAAAATTAATAAATGGGCGCACGACGGATGGATTGATTTGAGGGTAAATAACTGGAAAGAATGGAGGCTGAGACTAATTAACATTATAAAAGATACGGAAAAGAAATACGATGAGCATTTCAGTTCGAGGTATGTATTCAATAAAGAATACTGGGATAACTTCAAAGATATTAATATCGGTAAAATTGCCGGCTGGATATTCATTAATGAAGAACAAGGCATTAGAATGAAAGGTTAAAAAAATTGACAAATATATTAAGTATTTTAATTTTTTTTCCGGTTATTCTCTCTCTGCCGATTCTTTTCTTCAAAAGAGAGAATACCTTACTGATTAAGATTTATGCGTTAACTATTTCTTTAGTTACTTTCATACTTTCTGTTGTTCTTTTCCTGGACTTTAATTCAGCATCAGGAGAATTTCAGTTTGTTGAAATGACCCCCTGGATTACTGCCATCAATAACAATTACTACGTCGGTGTTGACGGAATATCGCTTTTGCTGATTCTGTTAACAACATTTATTATTCCGCTTTGTGTTTTAGCTTCCTGGAATACGATAAATATCAGAATTAAGGAATTTTATTTTCTGTTTCTTATAATGGAAGGTTCTTTAATCGGCGTTTTCTCTTCTCTCGACCTGATTCTTTTTTACGTTTTCTGGGAATTCATTCTTATCCCTATGTATTTTATTATCGGTATTTGGGGCGGAGAAGACAGGATTTATGCCGCAGTAAAGTTCTTCCTTTATACTCTTGCAGGCAGTGTGTTGTTGCTGATTGGTATTATCTGGATTGGATTCCTTTGCAGTCCCGTTCACGGTCAGTTCTCCAGCGACCTTAACCAGATAATGAAGATGTCCGTTATTTTACCCCTGAATAAACAGATAATTTTATTCCTGCTGTTTACGTTAGGATTTTTAATCAAAGTTCCGCTTTTTCCTTTTCATACCTGGCTGCCCGATGCTCACGTTCAGGCTCCGACTGCCGGGAGTGTAGTACTTGCGGCTCTGCTTCTTAAAATGGGCACTTACGGCTTGATTCGTTTCTCGCTTACTCTGTTCCCTGCAGCGTTCGTGAAACTTACTCCGTATATTGCTATTCTTGCTGTTATTGGAATTATATACGGTGCATTGCTGTCAATCGTTCAGAAAGATATGAAAAAACTTGTGGCTTATTCGTCGGTAAGCCATCTCGGATTTGTCGTGCTCGGAACCTTTGCGCTGACTGTTGAAGCAATTCAGGGAAGCGTTATTCAGATGGTGAATCATGGTCTCTCAACCGGAGCCCTGTTCCTTATCGTGGGTATGCTTTATGAAAGGAGGCACACTAAAGAAATATCAAAATACGGCGGACTGAAAAAAGTTATGCCGGTTTTTGCAGGTATTTTTCTTGTAATTTCATTATCCTCAATCGGACTTCCGGGGCTGAACGGATTTGTAGGTGAATTTCTTATCCTCGTCGGTTCATTTGGTTCACCTAATCTTGGAACAAGTCTATACACTATTTTATCGGCAACTGCCGTAATTTTATCGGCTGTATATCTGCTCTGGCTTTTTCAGAGAGTTATGCTGGGTCCGCTTGATAAAGAAGAAAATAAAAATCTTAAAGATATTTCTAAATTTGAACTCTTTTCTGTTATTCCTATATTAATTTTTGTTGTTTGGATAGGGGTTCAGCCGAATACTTTTCTGAAAGTTTCTGAAAACAGTGTCAGAAAAATCATTACTAATTTCGAAGTAACGAAGGATAAAATGCAATTCGAAGACGTGAAAGATAATAATCAGAAACAGGATTGAATTATTGGAATTTCTTTTATTCATACCATTCATAGTTCAGTTAATGTCGATTGCTGTTATGCCGTTTTTTTTGCCGAAATGGTGGCATAAAAATTACGGCAAATTCTCGATAGCACTGGCTTTAATTGTTGTCCTTTATTACCTTGTCGTTAAAAGAGATACTCACGAAGTATTGAGAACTGCTGAGGAATATATAAGTTTCATTTCACTGCTGACCGGTTTGTTCGTGGTATCAGGAGGAATTTATTTCAGAATCCGGGGTAAAGCCACACCTCTTAAAAATACAATTACACTTTTGATTGGTTCGGCTGCGGCAAATTTATTCGGAACTACAGGTGCGGCAATGCTGCTTATCAGGCCATTTATAACTTCCAATAAGTACAGACTTAAACCTTATCATATTATATTTTTTATTTTTACGGTGTGCAATATGGGCGGCTCTTTAACTCCAATCGGTGACCCTCCGCTTTTTCTCGGGTATCTGAAAGGTGTTCCGTTCTTTTGGATAATTAAAGAATTAATAGGTATCTGGGCTATAGGGCTTTTATATGTTTTAATTTTATTTTATCTGATTGATTTATATTATTATAAAAAATTAAAAGCAAAACTTCAGCAGGAAATTGAAGAAAAAGGGGAAGATATTAAATTCGGAGGTTTGTTTAATATATTTTTCCTTTTGACTATAATCGGTGCGGTATTTATTACTGAACCGCTTTTCCTAAGAGAAATTATTATGTTGTCAGCCGCGGTTGCTTCGTATAAACTTACTCCCAGAGATGTTCACTCGAAAAATAAATTTAATTTTGAACCGATTAAAGAAGTTGCTCTCCTCTTTGTCGGTATTTTTATGACGATGATTCCTGTTCTTTCGTATCTGAACCATAATTCTGCCGAACTCGGAATCAGCCATCCGGGTCAGTTTTTCTGGGCGGCCGGGATTTTAACCAGTTTTCTCGATAATGCGCCAACTTATCTGAATTTCCTGACGCTGTCTATGGGTCTTCAGGGCTTGAATATAAATAATTCGCTGGAAGTCCTTATGTTTCTTGATAATTACAAGATTTTTGTTATTTCAATTTCCGTTGCCTCTGTTTTCTTCGGTGCGATGACCTATATAGGAAACGGTCCTAATTTTATGGTTAAAGCAATAGCCGAACATAAAGGGATTAAAATGCCGGGATTTTTTGCTTATATTTATAAATATTCTTTACCTGTGTTGTTGCCGATATTTTTTCTGATTTGGCTGCTGTTTTTCAGATAAGAACTATTTTTGCAGGAACTTATTTGCACTTAAATCGTATTTAATATATAGAAGATTACTTTTAAATTTAAAAAATTTTAACCAATATATAATGTTTCAAAAAAATAAAATTATTATAATTGCTCTTATCGTTCTGGTTGCGGGTGTTTTTATAGGTATGAAAATCCAAAACGCAATTTCAGATGATAAAGTCACCGAACAGGTCAGGAAGTACGGCGAAGTTTTAAGTCTTGTGTCTCAGTATTATGTTGACACGATAGATACTCAGAAACTTACGGAAACTGCAATAAGCAGTTTGCTTACGGAACTGGACCCTCATTCGGTTTACATAAATCAAGAACAGTTAAAAAGAGTCAATGAGGATTTTCAGGGAAGTTTTGAAGGTATAGGAGTCGAATTTGATATTATAAATGATACATTAACAATTGTGTCTCCTATCAGCGGCGGTCCCTCTGAAAAACTGGGAATTTTAGCGGGTGATAAAATTGTAAAAATTGACGGTGTATCATGTGTAAAAATTCCGAGAGAAGATGTTCCCAAAAAACTGAGAGGAAAGAAAGGAACAAAAGTTACCGTAACATTAATACGCGGAGGTTCGCCTGCACCGCTTGAATTTGAAATTACAAGAGATAAAATCCCGCTGTACAGCGTAGATGCTTCTTTTATGTATGATAATGAAATCGGTTACATTAAAGTATCGCGTTTTGCCTCTACTACTTTCGACGAATTTATTCAGGCATTGCTTAAACTTAGAAGCAAAGGAATGAAAAAACTGATACTGGATTTAAGAGGCAATCCCGGCGGTTTCCTTGAACAGGCATTTAAAATGGCAAGCGAGTTTATTCCCGGCGGCAGGAAAATTGTTTATACGCAGGGAAGAATCCCGATGTTTAACGAAGTTTATAATTCTTCCGGCGGCAAATATACTGATGTACCACTCGTCGTTATGGTGAACAGCGGCTCCGCATCCGCAAGTGAAATTGTAGCAGGCGCTATTCAGGACTGGGACAGAGGAATAATAGTCGGAGAAAATACTTTCGGAAAGGGTCTTGTGCAAAGGCAATTTGACCTTTCAGACGGTTCTGCAGTCAGAGTAACAACCTCAAGGTATTATACACCGTCGGGAAGACTTATTCAGAAACCGTACAATCACGGGAAATATCAAAATGATGATGATGAAAGTGAAACTGTACCTGAAACTATCCCTGACAGTGTGAGACCTGTATATAAAACAACAGGCGGCAGAACAGTGTTTGGCGGCGGCGGAATTACACCCGACATAATCGTTAAACTTGATACCCTTACTGGTTATACCGTGCAGTTGAGACGATTGAATCTGA
This sequence comes from uncultured Ignavibacteriaceae bacterium, assembly GCA_964459055.1. GTDB lineage: Bacteria > Bacteroidota > Ignavibacteria > Tepidaquicellales > Tepidaquicellaceae > Tepidaquicella. The sequence continues at coordinate 14,710 of CAYWMV010000005.1, forward strand.
TATATGAATTCACCGAAAATTATATGAAGTCAATGCGTGGTTCCATAGAAAATAAATATAAGGATTTTATGGAATTTGTTAAGGACTTTGAGGTCTCTGATAATATGCTTCTGGAACTTAGAAACCTTGCTGAGAGCAGAAATGTTACTTATAATCAGGAATATTTCGATAGAGACCGCAGGTTCATTATTACTCTGATTAAGTCTCAGATTGCACGGGATATCTGGGGTAATGACGGCAGTTATGCGGTGTTTATGTGGGATGATGAACAGTTTCTTTCTGCCGTATCTGCCCTTGATGAGGCAGCCCGGTTTTTGAACATTTATAAATAAAATCTAATGTGAAACAACGGTATTTAATATTACTTCTGTTATTAATTATATCAGTAAATTATAACATTCACCCGCAGGAAAAAGTACTTCAGGCGGGTGAAAGTCTGATTTATACCGTCTATTTCGGTTTTATTAAACTTGGGGAAGTGAGAGTATTTCTCAACAGTCCTTATTATGAAAGCAGAAGGAAAATATATTCGGCAAGCGCCAAATTGTTCAGCTATGAAGGTATCCCTTTTGTGGGCGTTAAATATTTTTTTGATTCAAAGATGAGAGACGATAAAACAGGAGTAGTTTCAGAAGAATTCCGTTCATCGGATTTTAAAGATGAATCTGCCGGAGGTAAAATGATTGTAAGAACGGAATATGACTTCGATTATTATACGAATAAAGATACAAACTTCATAAAAATCAGGAAGTATAAAGATACTGACCCGGGTAATCCGGAAATGGACACAACCACTGCGTTCGAAAAAGGAAAGGAATATCAGGACGGCTTGTCAATCCTTTATAATGCACGTCTGAACTCTTTTCAGAAAGGCAGCGAAGGAAGAAAAAATATTAAAGTCTTTATTAATGAAAAAGAATCATCTCTGAAATATTCTTTTGACCAGAACAGGGATGTTGTATCAACAGGTCTGGTTGACTATGATATGGCGGGCATAAGAATCGCAGGAGTTGCAGATTTTGTGGGTGTTGTCGGGCTGACAGGGGAATTTGAAGGGTGGTTTTCCGATGATGATGCCAGAGTTCCGCTTAAAGCAAGGTTTAATATTATAATTGGTAGTGTGACACTTGAACTGAAATCATATATCAGACCGGGATGGGTACCCCCGAAATATAATGAATGATTTCTCTGTATATTGATAAATAACTAATTATTCATTAATTTTATTGATTAAGCTATAAATTAATTATGAAAATAAAAACAGTTATTATTGTTATCCTTTTAATTTTTGCAATTCCCTCATTTGCTCAGGATGCACAGGAAATTATTAAAAATGTTCAGGACAAATACAGGGATATTAAAGACGCGAAAGCAACATTTTCTTTGTCTGAAAGTTTCTCAGGCGGTAAATCTTCTTCAGCCAGCGGAACTCTGATGATAAAAAAAGAAAATAAATATAAAATTAAAACTGATAAATTCACTCTCGTAACTGACGGTGCGACTTCCTGGTCATATACTCCTTCTAAAAAACAGGTAGTCGTTGACTACTATAAGGATGACGGGAACACATTCTCTCCTAATAAATATCTTTTCAACTATCCCGAAAATTTCTACTCCGACCTGTCAGGTGAAGAAAAAGTCAATAAAAAGGACTGTTTCGTTCTGAAATTAACTCCCAGAAAAAAGGGTAATATTAAATCGGCAAAAGTCTGGGTTGATAAAACCGAATCATTAATTCGAAAAATTACAATAACAACTTCAGAATCAACGAAAACTTATACACTGAAAACTATCACACTTGACCCGGGACTGGCTGCATCGGAGTTTACATTTACTCCCCCCTCGGGTGTAGAGGTTATTGATCTGAGATAAAATAAAACTTTTGACCAGTAAGGTTAAACAAATAATCAAATTCATAATCCTCTTTGGATTACTGATTTTCTTTTTGTATCTCGCATTCAAAGGGATTGATTTCGGTTTACTGATTGCGGAACTCGGCAGAACGAATTATTTTATTGCTGTTTTTGCAATGCTTATCGGTGTGGTTTTCGGAAGCGTAGTCAGGGCGTGGCGGTGGAAATATTTTCTTTATCCTGAGAAAAAAAACATCAGATTTCAGGATTTATTTTCTACGGTTATGATTGGTTATTTTACCAATGCTATAATCCCGAGGGGAGGGGAGGTATCCAGACCGTTTATCCTTGCTAAAAAACTGGGGATTTCAAAAGCATTTACCATAGGAACTATTCTCGTTGAACGTATTTTTGATATGCTTTCTATGTTTCTTGTTTTCGGTCTCTGTCTTTTCTTTTACAGGGATAAAATGAAGGATGCGTTCGGGAACTTGAATATCGAAGCAATTTCCCTTTATACTTCTTTAGGTATGCTGCTGTTCGTGTTAATTGTTACTCTTATGCTTGTTAAAATCGAAAAAACGGAAAAAATAATAGAGAAAATTGCCGTCAGAATATTACCAAAAAAATACAGCGCCCGTATTAAAGAAATTCTTATCTCCCTGATTAATTCGTTTTCTTTCATAAAATATCCTCGGCATTATTTTATGATTTCATTCCACACGGTGTTATTGTGGCTGGTTTATGCATTATCTACTTTTGTAATGTTTAAAGCATTCAATGATGTTACGATTAATAATCTTTCTTATTTTGATGCAAATCTTTTACTTACTCTGACCGCTTTCGCTCAAACAATCCCTCTCCCGGGAAATTCCGCAGGTTCATTTCATTTCTTTGCTAAAACAACTCTCGTAGTAGTGTTCGCTGTTACAAGTGAAGCAGCAATGGCGTTTGCTACCGTTACTCACCTTCTGAATTTTATCGGAGTTCTTGTAATAGGATTTTATTATTCCGTGAAGGAAAATTACAAGTTCAGTCTGAAAATTTCTGATTTTGAAACTTCTAAAAATAAAAATCCCGATACTGCTTCTGAAAGCAATATCGGGTCTGATAAACAATCTTAATCGAACAGTTGCTCGAGTTTCATATATTTTGTGTGCATAACCTCAACTGCCGCTTCAATTTTTGTCGCTTCATCGGTTGCAAGAACCTCTTTCAGTGCTTTCGTTGATTCAATTAACTCATCCGTAACAGAAAGGAATTCGTCTTTTTTGCTTTCAACCCTTTTTGACATTTTACCTGTTTTTATGTTTTCTGCCCTTGTAACTAAATCGTCTATAACACCGGAAAGGGATGCAAAATCCTTATTCGGTAAATATTTGTGATATATGATGTAAAGCAGCTGGTGATAAATATCAACTTCCTTCATAACGGGAGCTATTGTCCTTACCATCATCTCATATTTTGCGTGCAGCTCCTCTGCGGCATCAAGAATTGCCTGGTCGTCATTTCCTTCGGCTGCTTTATAATATTGTTCTGCGGATGAGTTTAATACCGAGAGTCCTTCTTTCCATTTGTTTGCTTTATCCTGAACTATTCCTGGTAAACTTACATTATTTATTGCTTCAATGTGAAATTTTATCTGCGGAACAAATGATTTCAAAGTAGCGATATCTTTAGACGGATATGCTTCGTGCCAGATAACATAAATTACATCATGAAAATCGCTCAGTTCCTGAACTCTCCATTTGATTTCTGATGAGTCTGTTTCGCATTTTGCTGCCGCATCTTTGATAAAAAATAAAGCAAGAATTAAAATCGGTAAGATTAGTAATGTTCTTTTCATTTTTATACTTTTTATAGTTTATAAATTTTGTAAAAATAATCTTTAAATGCTATTTTTAAAAGTTATTTCGGAAATATTAAATAAAAACACAAACCCCGGTTACAGGTCAATTTTCTTATTTCTGTAATAAATTTAACAATTAATAAATTCAGTATTTATGAGCATTCTGCTTTATTTCCGTGAGATTCCGCTTTTCAGGTTTTCCGCTGTTTATTAACGAAGTTCGCCCGTTTACTCGGAATTTGAGGACTGATTTATGAATTATATTTTTCCCGGAGAAGCAGGATGCACCTTAACTATGAAAAGGTAATTAAAACACTATTCTTGTCCCCAGGGTCAACCTTCGCAAAATATTCCTTACCGGTCTCAATCCGTCCCGTCATTATCTTCGACACAATTTGCTTGTGGGTATTAATGTAATAATTATCGTATTTATGCTCTTTCAGCACTTCAAGTTGAAATTCTATTACAGGGTCATAATTTACAAGTTGTCCGGTATCTTTAAAACCTAATACTTTAACTTTTACGGGAATACCTGTCGAACCTAATTTAGTCATTTTATTATACTGTCTCAAAAAATCTGCTCCGGCAGAGATTCTTTCTGAACTCTCTTTTAGTGTCGGTGCTTTTGGAAGACCTTTCAGCATATTACCCGTAAATCTGTTAACAGCAAATATGATTATTCCTGTTACGACTAAAATTATTGCAACCGGAATTGATTCAAATTTAACTGAAGGAATTATGTATGGTATTATTCCTATAATAATTCCTCCGGTAATTAAAAGAATACCTGCTGCCTGAGAGCCTTTAATCAGCCAGTTCATTTTGTTGAATTAATTTTTAAAAAATGTAAGGTCTTTTACGAAGACTTATTTCAGGAATTCGTTGTAAAGATTTCCGTATCTGACTCTCACAGGCTCGTGCTGTCCCATTTTGGCTACCCAGCCGTTCTGAACTGTCTGCCATGCACCTGCCGGAACGCCCATTGACTCAACATATTTTACAACATTATCTAATCCCATTACCCCGTTTTTCATCAGACCTGCAGATATTTCTGCGTATTTGTCTAATGTAATGCCTTCAATAGGAGTCCACATCGGGTCGTTCAGATCTACCGGCTTTGACGCTGCCTGTTGAGCTTCCATCGCCTGCTGCTGCATTTCCTGTGCCTGCTTAGTTAAGTCTTTGGCACTGTCCATCATTCCTTTGAAATCCTTAAATAATCCCATCTTATTTCCTTTCTGTTTAATTTATAAATTATATAAGTTTAAATTAATTTTTGCTTAAAAAAATTCCCGCATTTTACAGTAATTTAATAATTTAGCATTATTATTTAATAAATAAAATAATATTTTTTCTTTATAAAATGTATTATTTCAAATTCTATGCCAAAATATAAAAACCCCTGATTGAACAATATCATTTAACTTTGTCAGTTAATCATTCATAATTTTTTTCTGTCCCGGTTTTATGGGATATTATTCATAATTCTTTTGTCTCTTATAACTGTTTTGCATTTTTACAGTCCATTCGTTTATTTTCATATTGAACATTGCTCTTTTAATTCTGTCAGTTGACTCTTCCCCATCTGTACCTCTTCCCTTTCCCCTTACCGAAATAGCAATTGCTGTCATTTGCGAGTTTCCGGTTCCTGTTTCCGTACCAGTATTTGTTCACCCCTCCGTTCCGGGGTGGAACGTAATCAGTATCCTGCTGCACTCGAATCCTTTTCGAATAATTTGTTTTCTTTTCAGGTGTCCGTACAGGAATTTTTACCGAGTCGTAAACGGTAACTCTGTTTGTGTCGTATATAATTACCTTCTCCGTTTCTTTTTGCTCGACTGAATCCCCGTCGTCACTGCATCCTGAAATGAAGAGAAGTGTAAAGACCGTAATGTAAAACAGATATTTCATTATAAATTCATTGCAATTATCATACCAAATATTATTTCTTTATGCCCCATTTATTTAATCTGTATCTTAGGTTTCTTTCCGAAATACCCAGCATTTTTGCCGCTTTTGTTTGGTTTCCGCCGCTTTTGTCGAGTGCCCGGAATATTAGATTCTTCTCGAGATTTTCTACCTGCTCTGTGAATGACTGCTCTTCATTGTCCGCGGATGATAAAGTGTCCCTGAAATCATTTTTCTGTGCTCTTAAATTTCCCGGCAGGTCATCGGTTGTTATTATCTCTTCTCTTGCAATAACTACAGAGTGATGAACTATGTTCTCGAGTTCTCTTACATTGCCCGGGTAATCATATTTCATCAGTATATCCAGTGCCTCTTTTGAAAATTCCGCCTTTTGCTTCTTGGTATCTGCTACGTATTTTTTTAAAAAATGTTCAATCAGATGAATCAGGTCTTCTCTCCTTTCCCTCAAAGGCGGAATATTAATTGTTACCACATTCAGCCTGTAATACAAATCCTCCCTGAATCTGTTTTCAGATATTAACTGCTCAATGTTTCTGTTCGTCGCTGAAATAATTCTCACATCTGTATTTAATGTAGCCGTTCCACCCACTCTCTCAAACTGTCCTTCCTGTAATACTCTCAGAAGTTTTATCTGTGTCGATGCCGGTAAGTCGCCTACTTCGTCGAGAAATAATGTACCCGTATCGGCAATTTCAAAACGTCCCCGTTTCTGCTTATCCGCTCCGGTAAATGAACCTTTCTCGTGCCCGAACATTTCACTTTCTAAAAGATTTTCGTTCAGTGCTGCGCAGTTTACCGCTACGAATGGCTTTTCCGCTCTTGTGCTTGCAAAATGGATCGCTTTCGCAAGTACTTCCTTACCCGTTCCGCTTTCTCCCCTAATTAATACTGTTGCCTTGCTGTCCGCTACTCTTGCTGCAAGATTCAATACGTTGTCCATCGCTTTCGAATATGCAATCAGTCCTTTTAATCCGTATTTCTCGTTTAATTGCTCTTTCAGATATTTATTTTCGGATATTAAATTCTTTCTCTCGAATATTTTTTTTATAAGCAGTTCAAGTTCATCCAGATTCACCGGTTTAATTAAATAATCGAATGCCCCCTCTTTCATTGCTTCAACGGCATTTTCTATTGTCCCGTGTGCCGTAATAATTACCAGTTGAATTTCGGGATTCAGTTTTTTTATTTCTCTTAGCAAATCAATGCCGCTTCCTCCGGGCATTTTCAGGTCGCTTAGTATTAAATCAATAATATTTGAAGACGCAGCCTTTATTGCCTCCTCCGGCGACGATGCTTCTATGATTTTATACTTCTTCTGCTTTAAAAATCCCGAGAGTATTAACCTCTGCGGTGCTTCGTCGTCAACTATTAATATTGTGTATTCAGTTTTCATTTAATTCTATTGTAAATTTTGTACCGTTGTTTATTTCTGATTCGGCAGTAATGGTTCCTCCGTGCAGGTTTACTATCTGCCTGACAATGCTTAACCCTAATCCCGTTCCCTTCGTTTTGGTTGTATAATATAAATCAAAAATTTTCTTCATTACGTCATCGGGAATTCCCTGTCCGTTATCCGATACTTCGAAAATGTTTTTTCCGTTCTTTGAACTGAAACTCAGTTTTATTTTTCCTTCTCTTCCCACAGCGTCAGATGCATTTATCAGGAGATTCATCAATACCTGCTTGAACTGGTCAACATCAATATTTAATCTTTTTTCAGTCTTAATCTCAACTTCGAAATCAATTTTTTTCTCTTTGATTTCAATCCCGAATAAATTTTTTATCTCATATAAAAAACTTGACGAATTCGTTTCCGTTATGTTTAGTTTCGGCGGTCTGGCAAATATCAGAAACTGCTGTATTATCTTGTTCACACGCTCAGATTCAGAACGCAGTATTTTGTTCATTTTCATTAAATCGTCATTGTTTATTCCCAGCCGCTCCGATTCTCTGTCAAATCTCTGCGATATCATATTTATGGTGTTCAAAGGATTCCGCACTTCGTGTGCGACTGCCGATGCAAGTTCGCCCATCGCCACAAGTTTTTCGTTCTGCCTTGTCTGCTCCTCGAGTTTTTTAATATCCGTTATGTCCTTTATTACCATAGTGTACGCAAATAAATTTCCCTCTGAATCGTAATTGTTGTACGCATTTACCAGCAGTATTTTATTTGCTCCGCCCTGCTCCGTCGTTACAATTTCAGTGTCGCTTAACTCTTTTCTGTTGACTATAATATCTTTTATCTCTCCTTTGAAAATATCATCTGCTCTTCTGGAAATTATATTCTCTGCTTTTAATCCGAATAAATTCTCACCCGCTTTGTTGAATATTTTTATCGTGTTGTTTTCGTCTGCCGATATCACTGCAAGCGACATGTTGTTTAATATCGTTCCCGTAAATGTCTGTATCCTCGAATATTCGCCTGATATAAGCCGGTAATTCTGTCCTGATATTATTATCAGTAATACCGTTATCGAAATTACAATTATTACAATCGATGTTATTACTGCCCTCCTGATTAATCGGTTGTTCAGCGAATCAATCTCTTCCGTGTGTAATCCTATGCGAAATACACCGATTATTTCTTCGTCTATCTGAAATCTTTTTGCTACCTCAAATATTCTCTTTCCGTCGTATTCGTATTCTCTTGTCATAATTGAAGTGTCGGCAAAAACTTTTTTCAAAAATGCATCGTCATTTATTGTGCCTGTATCTTTTATCACTTTATTCGCGGCGATAATTTCATCGGGTGTCTGGAGTATTACATATTCCACTTCTTCCTTGTCCCCGATGTCCTGTATCATTTTTCCGAAACCCGTTCGTTCCCTGAACTCTAGGAATGATTCCGCATCGAGATTTACTACTATCGCTCCTCCTCTTTTTATTGGTCTCCTCACGGCAACCGCAAATCTCGTGCCTTCTTCAAATCGTGATTCCTTTAAACCGATAATAATTTCGTCTTCTTTCCCTTCAAGTATCGGCTTTATGAATTCTTTCGGTGAATATTTCGGGTTGCCCGTGATGTGCAATGAGTCCTCGCCGCTGCTGTAAACTTTGTTGCCGTCTCTGTCAAATACGTTTATCCTGTAAACGTCATTTTCTTCCGCTATTGCTTTTACTAAATCGTTGCTGAGCTGGGTTATGCTGTCAATCCTCGCAGCGTTCCTCCCGACTCCGAGTAAATGTCGGGATAATAATGCCTCGATTTCCCTGTCCGATATAATTGTATTCTCACTGCTCAGAGAAACTGTCTTTATCAGACTTACTGCATTCTCCCCGATTAATAGGTAAACTTCATTCCTGTTCCCTATATACTCAATCACTGAAGACACAATCATCAACAGCGCAATAAATACCGAAATTATTATCGCATACTTCGGCTTTATATACGCCATCCTGCTGAGATATTTATCACCAAACTTCATACCCGACAATTTAATTATTCTATCCAATAATTTAAACAAACTTCCCCTTCAATCTTATAATCTTCAATCTTCAATCTTATAATCCTCTAATCTTCAATCTTCTAATCTTCAATCTTCAATCTTATAATCCTCTAATCTTCAATCTTCTAATCTTCTAATCTTCTAATCTTACAATCTTCTAATCTTATAATCTTCAATCCCTTAGTGTTCTCTGTGTTCTAAGTGGTTCACATATTTTTTTCTTTCATTCTCTTAGTCTTTTTTCCGTGCCCTTAGTGGTAATCCCTGCGTTATGTATTTTTTCTATGACTAACTTCTATGACTGTTTTCTTTCCTTTGCGTCCTTCGCGTCTTTGCGGTTAATATCTCATCGAACATTTAACATTTAACATTTAACATTTAACATTGAATTCCTATTTTTGTAAAAAAACCCGAACCTATGAAAAAATTGTACACACTGTTCCTCCTCATCCTCCTCACCGCCCTGACTCATTCCCAGAACAAAGACATCACACTCGAAGAAATATTCATCGAAAAAAAATTCACAACCTGGGATTTATTCAGCCCTGTCTCCCTCAGCGACGGTGAACATTACGCAGTACTCGAAGAAAATAACTCCATCAGCGCCTATAAATTCATTGACGGGAAATACGCATTCGAAATTATACCCCCTCTCTCAAACCTCGAAATCAGCATAGACGATTTCACACTCAGCAGCGACAACAACCGTATACTAATAATTGCAAACAGCAGACGTATATACAGGCATTCCTCCGAATCCGATGCCTATCTGTTCGATAGAAAAACAGGCGAATTAAAAAAAATAAATCAGAAAGAAAAAATCCAGAGCCCGGTGTTCTCTCCCGACGGTAACTATATCGCATACGTTTTAAAAAATAATCTCTATATCGAAGATCTGAATTCTTTCGAAATAAAACAAATCACCGATGACGGAAAAATCAACGAAATAATTAACGGTCTCCCTGATTGGGTATATGAAGAAGAACTCGGAATGGAAATTGCCTTCGACTGGAATTCCGAAAGTAATAAAATTGCATTCCTGCGGTTCGATGAATCGAATGTAAAAGAATATTCCCTCATCCGCTACGGCGAAACTTATCCCGAAGTCTTTAAATATAAATATCCCAAAGCAGGGGAAGATAATTCCGTTTTGCGACTTTTCGTTTATGATGTTAAGACCGGTACCAAAAAAGAACTTAACCTCGGTGAAAATAAAGATATTTATATCCCGGGAATAAAATGGACGAAAAATTCCGATATACTTTCGGTGTTGAGATTAAACAGGCTTCAGAATTATTTCGAGATTCTGCATTATGATGTTAGCTCCGCAACTCCGGATGTTTTTTATACGGATGAAGATAAATATTATCACGACGATATATTCAACGTCATATACCTGAAAGATAAGAGCGTCCTTCTCCTCAGCGGAAGAAGCGGTTTCAAGCACATATATCATGTTAAAAAAGATAAAAGCATATTTCAGATTACTAACGGTGAATTTGAAGTCTGTCAGTTAATCGGTGTGAATGAAGAAAAAGGTAAAATATACTACAGGTCAAACGAACCTTCCCGGATTGATAAGGTAATTTATTCCGTTGGTTTTGACGGTAATAATAAAAAAGTCATTTCCGAATCATCGGGATTCACTTCCGCACAACTTACGAAAAAAAGTAAATTCATAATCCTGTGTCATTCGGATGCTAATTCACCTGCAAAGGTAACATTGACCGATGAAAACGGAAAATTAATCAGAGTTATTTATGATAATGAAGAACTGAAAACTAAATTCCGGGAATACGGTTTCGTTAATAAGGAATTTTTTAAATTTGTCACGGATGATAAAATTGAATTGGACGGCTGGATTATGAAACCGAAAAATTTTGACGAATCAAAAAAGTATCCAGTCCTTTTCTCCGTTTATAACGGACCGGGCTCGCAGTCCGTCTTGAACACATACACATCCGTTTATTATTTGTGGTATCAGTATCTGTGCACTAAGGGGTACATCGTTGCTGAAATAGATTCACGCGGTACCTGCGGAAGAGGAGAGGAATATCAAAAGTCAACCTATATGCGGCTCGGTGAATATGAACTGAAAGACCAGCTCGAAGCGGTAAAATATATTAGCTGTTTCGATTACGTGGATACAGGCAGAATTGGAATTTGGGGCTGGAGTTACGGTGGCTATGTAGTCTGCCTCGCTATGACGAAAGGGGAGGGGAAATTCAAAACAGGTCTTGCCGTAGCACCCGTTACCGACTGGCGCTATTACGATAATATTTACACCGAAAGATTTATGAGAAAACCGGCCGAAAATCCCGATGGCTATTTCAATTTTTCTCCGCTGAACTTTGCCGATAAAATGAAGGGTAATCTTCTTCTCGTCCACGGCAGCGACGACGATAACGTCCACCCTCAGAACACATTCGAATTCGCTCAAAAACTTGTAAAAGCAAACATCCAGTTCGATATGCACTTATATACAAATAAAAACCACAATATCTCCGGTGAAAATACCCGCTACCACCTATTCAAAAAATTATCCGATTTTATATCCAAAAACTTATAACCGATACTATGTTTTAATATAAAATATCCCCTGATAATATTATTCCTTAATTTATTATTTTTGATTGAATCGACTCTTTTGCTATTTGTTTTTCCCCCTTTGTATTTGCTAATTTCTGTCTGTTTCTCTTCCTTCTACCGGTATGCTCGCGGAAATATTATCTGATTTATAATCGGGTCATATCTTTATATATCTTTATTTGCAGTTTGCTCTTTTTTATTTTTATTTTCTTCTTTATTTGTTATTTGTTCTTTGCTATTTGTTATTTGTTCTTTGTCAGGCTCAAACACCGACTTGATATCCTTCTCAATATCACCGGTAGCCTTCTTAAATTCCCTCACACCCTTTCCAAGCCCTTGCATTAGCTCCGGTATCCTCTTTGCTCCGAATAACACAAGGAACACTATCGCTATCAGAATTAATTCCTGCGGTCCCAGTCCAAACATATATTTATCCTCCTTTCTGTTTCATAATTAATTTTACTTTTTTCATAATTAATTAACAATCCACTTATTTTAACAGTTTCAATCGGGCTTTGTTCTTGGCTTATTTATAAAATTGTATGCACTTTTTTCCCAGTTGTCGAGTTCACGTATGAATTTGCTCAGAGCTTTTACCGGATGTCTGAATACTGTTTTGTCCGATGAAATGTAACTTATAAAAAATGGCAGTGTTTCAAATGTCAGCATTACCGAACCGGATAAATTCTGCATTTTTTTTGATTTTAACAGTAAATCTGCAAGAGGTTTCTTTAACTCAAGACTGATTCCGCTGAAACACAATAATATGAATACAGCCCGGAGGCTCATATCAATTCCTGCAATCATTCCGTTAGAATTTATGCCCCAGTCATTTTCCTTTATCCCGCCGATGAAATATGATGCGAGAAGTGTAATAATAATAATCTGTACCCAGAATTTCGGATTTATAATCTTTTTTATGAATATCCTGTATCGGATAATAATCAGAGCACCTGTTATTATTACAATGGGAATCTTGATGAAAATATTTAAATACGGATTTAATGTGAGATAAGCAACAGTAACAAACATTATCAATATTAAAATATATTTTGAGTTTTTGAATTCAGGCTCACTCTGTTCCCGTAAACCGGCAGGAGAATTGAATATATCCCCCGCATTGGATTCTGATCTGATTTTTTCGGATTTCTTGCCAAGAAGATATCCTGTATATCCTGCTATTGCTCCCATTATCATATAAAGTATGATTAGCATAATAATTGGAATCCACGGACTGCCCGAACTGAAAGGAAGTGATTTTAGTGCGTATTCGTATATATTATTGTATAATAAGACAAGGTTCATTCCGTATAGTATCAGGTAATTAAAAATCCTCTGCAGCAAAGTCCACGTTATCGCCAGTCCTCCACCGAGCATGTATCCCGCAATATTTTTCCCGAATAACAAAATCCCGAGTTCAAGCAGAGCTGCTTCTGCAAATATCGCAATCATCGGTCCGAATATTTTAATCCCGGGTGACAGTAACTTCATTAATGCGCAAATCATACCGGCTCTTATAATCAATCCCTTATGATTCCAGATCTGCAACGCCGAAATCAGCAGAATCACCGACAACGATGCCATGAACTGTCCCCCGAACGGTATCCTCAGAGAGTGAACAAAATTTCCCAGAACAATTTCAAACGATGCCCATAAACTCCCCAGTATCGCCGCCTTCAACCATATATCATTTATCTTTTCTTCCTTCATTAATATTATTTTCTTCCTTAATAAAAAAAATTTTACAAAATTAACCAAATAATCCCTTTAATATAAGTCATCTGCACTTCCTTCCCCCTTACTTATTATTTTTTCTTCTATGGCTAAATTCTATCTGATTCCCTCTCATTTTACATTTAACATTTCACATTTAACATTTCACATTTAACATT
>CAYWMV010000005.1:28367-38411 GCA_964459055.1 uncultured Ignavibacteriaceae bacterium
ATTCCCTCTCATTTTACATTTAACATTTCACATTTAACATTTCACATTTAACATTGTTTTCGTAATTTTATAAATTGAAACTATGTTAAAATAAGTATGAACATCCTTAACAATAAACCGACTGTAGCAGTTGCTATGAGCGGCGGTGTTGATTCATCGGTAGCGGCATATTTATTAAAAGAACAGGGCTACAACCTCATCGGTCTTACCCTCAAAACCTGGGGCTTCGATAAAATTCCCGAAAACGATTCAGGCTGCTGCTCGTTAGATACGATTTACCGTGCCGGTAGCGTAGCCGACCAACTCGGCATCCCGCACTACACTCTAGATTTTACGGAAAAGTTCAATGATACTGTAATTAATAATTTCATAAACGAATACCTTTCGGGCAGAACACCCAATCCCTGCGTCCTCTGCAACAAGGCAATAAAATGGGGCGCCCTACTCGAAAAAGCCCAATCACTGGGTGCTGAATATCTCGCAACCGGACATTATGCAAAAATTGTAAAACCGGATAACGGCAGGCACACCGTCGCACTCCCTAAGGACAAAAACAAAGACCAGACCTACTTTCTCTGGTCAGTCTCTCAAAATGCTTTAAGCAAGACAATTTTCCCGCTCGGTGAATATTCAAAACCCGAAATAAGAGAAATCGCCGCAAAATTAAACTTAAAATCCGCTTCAACCCCCGATTCACAGGAAATATGCTTCGTCCCTGACAATGACTATTCTAAGTTAATTGAATTACGAATACCTGAAATTAAAGATAAATTGAAAGACGGTGATATAATCTATAAGGGAGAAAAAGTCGGTAAACACAAAGGTTACCCTTACTATACAATCGGACAGCGTAAAGGTCTTCAGGTCGCTCTCGGTAAACCCGTTTTTGTATTGAAAATCGATGCGGAAAATAACACAATAGTTATTGATGACGAAAGCGGGCTTTACAGCGATAACTTTTATATCCGGGATATAAATTTGCTTGCCGTAGATAAAATTGAAAAGCCGATGGAAGTAAAAATAAAAATCAGATATAAAGACCCGGGAACAATTGCAATGATTGAGCAGATAAATGAAAACAGGATGTTTGTAAAATTAAATACTCCCAAAAAATCAGTCACTCCCGGACAGTCTGCCGTTTTTTACTCTGATGAATACCTTATCGGCGGCGGCGTCATCGAATAAAGTTTTAACTTTTGGAGAATTTCCCGGTCCCGTCACAGAGAATTATTTGTTCTTCGTTATTTGCTTTTTGTCCTTTTATTAGCGCCCTTTGCTCGTTGCGGTTATGCTTTTTATTTTTACTTCATAAGTTTTAATTCTTATTTGATTAAAGACAGTCCCTCCAGCGCCGATATATCATCCGGTCTTATCATCAGCGCGTGTTCAAACAGTACTTTCGCTTCCCGCATTTTACCTAATCGCCAGCTCGACCACGCTATCATTATTATTGTATCGTAATCAAACGGATATAAATTTCCGACCTTCTCAAAGTGCTTTAATGCCAGTTCATAGTCCGGTTTGTAATAATAAATCATTCCCAGCCTGTAATTTGCAAGCGTGTTCTGCGGGTCTATTGCAAGGATATCGTTATACTGCTCTGTTACAGTCGTCCAGTCTTCAATTGCAGCAGCCGGCAGCACAAGCCCGAATTTTGACTCGAGTGCATATGGCATTATGTTTATCGCCTTCTTGTAATAAACCATTGATTCCGAATAATTTTTGTTGAAGTAATTCAGCCAGCCGAGCCTTACGTTTATCTCGTAACTGCTCCCGTCATATACTTCCATTAGTACATTAATCGCATTGCTTAGTTGTCCCTTCTTTTCGTATTCGTGACTCTGTTTGAATGCCTCGATTACATCCTTCTTTTCCGGATTGCCGGTTCCTGATGAAAGTAAACTCGGCGTCTGACTTCTCAGCGACGGTGTTGTAATGAATAAAATTATCATTACAAATGTTAATAATGAAATTATATTTTTTCTTTTTAAAATGTCCATTTTAATCCTCCGATTATTGAATGATTTATGTTGTTGTTTTTAAATGTTGTGTATTGTGTGGTGCTTGTGTAAATTAAATTTGTGTTTTCCTGAAGTAAATTCTGGTATAACAGAGATAATTCAATCTTTTCGCTCAAAGGTGAAATCAGATTTATTGATATTCTTCTCGTTATTGGCTCGAAATTGTTGTAAACAACGTAACCTAATGCTTCGTTGTAATTTTCCATTTTGCCTGTCGTAAATGCTCCTTCAAGCCATAGGTAATCGGATAATTTCACTCCCGCTTTCTGCGAAAATATTATATTGTGCGTGTACTTTTTACCTTTCCCGCTCCCTTCCGGTTTTTGTGAATGTAAAACAAAATCGGATACGAAGTATAAATTCAGATTCCCGAATGGAAAATAAATAAGCGATAGTCCGTTCTGAAACTGTGTGTTGTAATTGAGTTCGGAGTATGAACCGGAATACAGAAATTTGAAATATCCTGCATATTTTGATAAGTGTAAACCTAATACCGATTCGTTTCTTACTAACTCCGTCTCGTTGAAAAATGGCTGATTGTTTCCCTGTACTTTCCTGTATTCAAGTTTGTAATCGCTTACGTTCACGTTTAAGTAATGATATGAACCCATTAAATTAAATCCGCTTCCTAAATAATAATTTCCGAGTATGTAATATTCATTCTGTGATGTGCTTATGTCAAAATCTTTGCTGCCTTCTATCTGTTCATAAATCTGCCTTGTGTAATTCAGATTCAGATTTGTGTATCCGTGTGTAATGCTGAATCTGCTTCCTATTTTGTGCAGTAGTGAAAAATTGAAGTAACTGTATCCCTTTATTAACTTCTGGTCGCCGTATATGTCCGCCTCTCCCGTTAAGTCTGTCTTTCCTTGCTCTGAATAATTCGAGTTGAATGTGTATCCGCCCTCTGTGTATATTCCGTGTAAAAATTGCGGGGTTTTATACTTGGTTTTTGTTTTTACATCTGCAGGAAATTTCTCGCCGGTTATATCCGCCTCTTCATTCCTCCCGCTGAATTTATTCGCATAATATAAGTATTCCATCGCTAATTTTTCGCCCGGACTGAATTTTAACGCCTTTTCAAAGTGCTGTATTGATTTCATAAAATTTTCCTGCTCATAATACGCTATCCCCATCCGTATCCTTATGTAATAGTTATCAATCCCTTTATCTATCGCATCCCAGCATTTTTCTATTACACCCTTCCACTCCTTCTTCAGATATAATTTATACGTCTCCTTCTCATAATAATCTTTATCCTCCTGCGGATATAATACTCCCGTTATTGTAATTAATATTGCCACTAAAATTATTTTCTTCATTTTTTATATTTTTATATTTTTTTCATCATCCAATTATTCAATCACCCAATCACCCAATCATCCAATCATCCAATCATCCAATCATCCAATTACCCAATCTTCCAATCATCTAATCACCCAATCATCCAAATACATTCAACGCCACCCCTTCCCTTGTAACTTCTACACCATACTTCCTATAGACCTCTCCCTCTTCTCCCTTTCCCCTGTAAACAAACGAATTCAATACAATTTTATCAGGGCTGAGAGGGTTATCCTGCTCCACATACTTCAGCCTGTAATCCGCATGCAAATACACAAAAAACGGCGCCACAACATCCTGCATCAGCAATGCCGCCTTACTGTAAACCTTATGCAGCGGATACGAATCACTCACCTCTATCCCTTCATAAAATCCAAGCGGAATTATATACGCCGCTAAATAAAATTCGTGCAGAATTGTTCTCTGCTTTCCTATAAAATCATAAAAATAAAATATCCCGTTGCTGTCTTCAAAATAGGCATAACTCTTACTGCCCTCGCAGTATATGAACTTGTTGTTGTATATGTCTATATCAACTTTTAATTTCTCCTCTTCCGTTTTTACTATCTTACCGTCCTTGATTCTGTTCACCCTGACGTTCAGTTCTTTCCCCGGCAGCATCTCAAATGTATCCTTCAGCAGGGGATTAATGTCAATGTTTGAAACTGTGTCCTTCTCTTCGGGTTTGTCGTATTTTATTAACTCCTGACTTATCCTGTTTGCATTTATTCTTCTTTTTAAATAATTCCCGAATGGATAATCTATCGTGTCCGCTCCTACCTCCGGTCTGGTCTGTACCTGAAAATGTAAATGCGGCTCCGGTGACCTGCCTGAACTCCCGCATGCTGCTATCGCATGTCCGGATTTTACGTAGTCGCCCTCTTTTACTTTTATCGTGCCTGATTTTAAATGACTTAACTGTGTGTAAAAATCCTGACCGTGCTTTATTACTATTGTGTTTCCCCAGTTCTTCTGTATGTTCACGTTGCCTATTTCATTGTCCTCTATGCCGTCAACTATCGTCTCAATCGTCCCGTCCGCAGGCGCCAGTACCGCCTTGTTGTAACAGTAATAGTCCTCTAACTTTGTTCCCGTATTCTTGAATGTAAGCCCGTTCCTGTCCGTTATTACAAAATCTATTCCGTGCCGCCATCTGTCTTTGTGTGTGATTTTCCCGTTGTATCCCTGCGATACGTACCATTCGCCGTAAAAGGGGAGTCGTAAAAAATAATGACTCTTGTTCCTGAATCTTATGTTGCTGTTTACGTAATTGTATAAATTCTCTTCCGGCGAAAATGTCTGGTAATAAACCTCGTATATCTTTGTGGGATTCTGATACCTGAATTTGAATGTGTATATGAATAATAAAACTAATATGTTGAAAGGTAATGCATATACCGGTAATCCCCATACTAAAAGTACATTTGATAACGATACGGTTAATATGACTAAAAGAGGTGTTGTGAAGATTACCCATAAAAATGTCCTGTATGATGGTACGAAGAAATGTGAACCGATTGCTATGCCGAAAAATATGTAATTGAATCCTATATATACAAATCCCGTTTCCGTAAATGAAATTCCGAAAATTGAGTATATTGCAAATGCGGTGAAAAAACCTATCAGTGCGGATATGAATGATATCCTTGAGTGTATTAATAGCCCTAATGCCACTAATAATCCGCCGAGAAAACTGTAATGGAAATATGCTGCGGACAGCGACTTTATGAATATGGATATGCCTGATGGTATCTCGAGTTTCTGAAAATAATCGTAAAACTCTACCATTTTATATCCGCCTGCTTTGAATATTTCGTTGTAAACAAATATTCCGCTTACGCTTAATTCAAAATTCAGTAGATTCTTTCCTGCGGGTATTATTAACCAGAACGTAAATAAAAATGGAATACTTAAATACGGCAGATAATATTTTCCGAGTATTCCTTCTAATGCCGTTACAATAAATAAATTCAGCAGTGAAGCCATTAGTATTACAATTAACAGTACAGCGGAAAAATCGAATATTAACCCCAGCCCCAGACCGGCAAGTAAACTGTTGAATCCGTAAAATCCCATTTTCACTTTGTATTTGTCTAATCCTATTATCAGTGCAATCAGATTCGCCGATGCTGCCGCAATTAATCCGCTCAGCCCCATATTGTAATCAATGAACGTAACGAAGAATATTATTATCGAAAAATATAATTTGTCCGAAAAGAATATTATCGAATAACTGTTCGCTATCCCGCCGATAAATTCCATGAATGTATTCTTCTCAAATAGTGCTCTCGCTTTTGCGTCCAATGTGTACTATTTTAAATGTTCGGGTACGGATTCAAATGATTGTATAGCATTTAAAGTTTCTGCTTTTCTTATGACGTGAACGTTGCTGGATTCGTCTATCATTACTACCGCTGGTCTTAATGTTATGAACTGCATCCATTGCGTCATGTTGTATGCACCTATTCTGCTTACTACAACGTTGTCGCCTTTCTTTAATGATGGTAGTGTTACGGATTCGCGTATTACGTCTATGTTCATGCATAAAGGTCCGTAAACACTGCCCGTTTCCGATGCCTGCGAAAATTCTTGTGCTGGCGATATTATGTGCTCGTACCAGAATGATGTGAATAATATATTTACGCCGAAATCTACTATAGTTGAACGCCTGCCGTCGGATAATTTCTTTATTGCTATTACCGTTCCGAGTAAACTTCCTGCATCGTCAACAAGCGCTCTGCCTGTTTCAAGTATCAGTATCGGCATTGAATCGGGCGGTATTTGCGAATTTATTAGTGCCGCACTGATTGCCTCTGCATAATCGTCAAATCCGGGTGATGTGTCTATGCCCGCTAAATATGAACCCTTAAGCGTATTCTGTGAGGCAAATCCGCCGCCCATATCTATGTACTGTAGTTTGTGATTGTACTTCCGCCTGATGTTGACTGCAAGGTCTGCAAGTTTGCCCGCCGCTATTGAGTATGCATTCGCTGTCAGCATGAATGTGCCTATGTGTGTGTGAAGACCGACTAACTCTAATTTGTCGCTTAACATTATACGGTTTATCGCTTCCCACGCTTCTCCGTTTTCGTAATTCAGCCCGAACCTGTCCCACATCGGATATACACCCGTGTCCATGTTCACGCGTACCGCAACTTTCGGCTTTTCTTTGCATTCGGATGCTATGTCTATTAATGTGTATAACTCGTCAAAATGGTCTATGTGTATGTATGAACCGTTCTTCGCCGCTAAGCATAAATCATCTGACGTCTTGTCAGGTCCGTTGAATATTATTTTGTTTCCGGGTACTCCGTTCGATAATGCCTTCTCGTATTCAAATCGCGATACTACCTCTGCCCACGAACCTTCCTGATGAAATACCCTGCATACTGCATCTAAATAATTCGTCTTGTATGACCAGGCAAATTGTACTTTCGGATATCGGCTGGAAAATGCTTGCTTCGCTTCCCTGTATGTTTCCCGTAACGTCCGCTCCGATATTACAAATAACGGTGAACCGTAATCCTTTATCAGTTCTTTCACCGGAACTGTATCTATGTGCCTCTTCAACAGAAATTCCGTCTTCGTCCCGAACTTATTCGGCATTCCCAAATTTAACTTCTGTATCATCGGCCTTTCAAAATTCTTCTTCTTCATATTTTTAATTTATTTTATTTTTTTTCTTTTGTCCCCCTTTTTTTATCTGGCTACGACGCTCCTGCGTCGTAACCTCCCATCAATCCAATCATCCAATCACCCAATCATCCAATCACCCAATCATCCAATTATCCAATCATCCAATCACCCAATCCTCCAATCACCCAATCACCCAATCATTCAACCATCCAATCATTCATAACTCCCCTCGCAAAACTAACTTCTCAAACTCACTAATATCCCTAATCAAATCATACGAATACCTGATAAACACCGTGCCCGACTTGAACCCGCTGTACGCCTTCACCTCCTCACCCAAAGCCAGCATCACCAGTGCCTCCGGCAAATTCTGCCCTGCACCTACCGATAAATAAACCCACGCCGGCAGCCTCGGATTGATTTCTATCAAATAATATTTCCCGTCTTTCGTCTTTATCAGTTCAAGTTCCATTCCGCCCCGCCATTTCGTTCCGCTTATTATTTTGTGTGTCAGTTCTATCATCTTATCGTCATCAAGCGTTATTCCCGACCAGCCCTTCCCTTTGTCCGTTATATATAATTTCTTCATAGGAACCGCACCAACCGTGTTTCCTTTTCCGTCACCCAGCGCTACTACATTCACCTCCGTGCCTTTTATGTATTCCTGTATTACAACCGGTAGTCCCCACTTCGCAGCCAGTTTGTGAAAATATGGCTTCGCCTCTTTGACATCTTTTACGCTGTATGCTTCGTAATATTGTCCCTTTATCCAGACGGGATATTCAAAGTCTTCCTTTATGTCATATAAATCATCTTCTTTGTATATCGGTTTGCTGAACGGTACCAGTACATCATACTTCTCTCCGAATTCCACTAAATTCGATTTGTGACGCTCTTCAAATTGTTCCATCGTCGGTAAAAATGTGTGTATCCCTATTTTCTTTAACCTGTCCGATGACTTTATAAATGTGTATAACTCGGCATCAAAATTCGGTATTAGTACGTCTATTTTTTCCTTCGCCTGAATTTCCTCAAGCCGCCGTAATAATGCATCTGAACCTGATGACGGATACGGTATCTGATATGTCTTGTGTACCAAATCCTTCATATATATTCCCGGCTCAAGATTCTCATATGCAAGTCCTATAATCTTCGCAGAAATTTTTTTTGAATCCAGCACCCCCCTTATAAAAGGAATGCCCGGTCCCGGATTATCCGTGTTGTTTAGTCCCGTCGCCGCTAATACTATCTCTTTCATATATTATTTTTTGTATTTCAAACAACCACAAACTAATAACTAATAACTAATCACTAACAATCCCATAATCCTTTAGAGTCTCTAAAAACTCATCTACAGATTTCTCGAGAATCACATTAGTTACCTCATACTCATCCTTCAACTTCGTCTTGATTTCCTCCTCAGACTTCTCCTCCTTAATCATATTTAGTATTTCCACCGCTATCGGATTTAATGAAAATGAATCTCCCGATATAGGGTCAAATACAAATCCCGATTCGCTTACTGCTATTTTTTTATTTATTTTCATATCATTTTATTATGCAATTTTTATGCCAAAAAGTTTCCTTAGATATTTAAACATAAATTTAAGTATTTTAATTACTTATTGCAATATTATCTCAAAATGATTTTTTTCCCCTCATAATTTAACCTCCATTTTTCCCCTCCTCCCGACAAATCTGCCGTCCCCCCATCCTCCCATCCTTCAATCAACCAATCATCCAATCATCCAATCATCCAATCAACCAATAACCAACAACCAATAACCAACAACCAATAACCAACAACCAATAACCAACAACCAATCACCCAATCATCCATCACCCAATCAACCAATCATCCAATCATCCAATCACCCCCCTAACCAAAAAATACATTTGCATATCAAAATTTATATATTTAACTTACAAAAAATATATCAAAACCTTTTCAGAAAGGATAAAACAATGAAAAAATTAATTTTTGTGTTCTTAATTTTTATTGTTACATCTTCCTATGCCCAAAACAGTTTTACCGTTGAGTGGACAAGCCCGAGCGACCAGTATTTCTGGGATATCAGAAAATTTGAAAAAAATAATAATGTTTTTGAGTTAATGTTCAAATCGTTAAATCTTCAAACAATTAACGTATTTGACGGCGCTACCAAGCAGTTAAAATATTCATATCCCGACCCCGATACAAGTGTCTATTTTTCTAACGGGACTTTCTGGTCATACAATTCGCTTGACGTTAATAATGACGGCATCTATGAACTTATTGCCTGCAAAGATGTCGGATTCGGTAATTTTCCGCAGTTCCGTTTCAGAGTCATAAACGGAGCCAACGGACAAACATTATTTCAAAATACTTACAACGGAACGTTGATTTTTTATCTGCTCGATGTTGACGGGGATGGCTATACCGAAATATTGCTGTTTATTTATACTGACACGATTTATCAGTTAATAATTTTGTCAACCACCTCTAGTTCAACGGGAATCAACGAGAACACAGGCTCTGCACAGCAATATCAGTTGGAACAAAATTATCCTAATCCTTTCAATCCGGGAACAGTTATAAATTATTCAATCGAAAAAAATGCATTCGTAAAATTGATAATTTATGATATTACCGGTAGGGAAGTAAAAACTTTGTTAAATGAATTTAAAAACGCAGGGAAATATACTGAAATTTTAAATTCCGAAGGTATGGCTTCCGGAACCTATTTCTACCAGTTAATCGTTGACGGTCAGGCAGATACTAAAAAAATGATCCTCCTCAAATAATCTTCTAAAAATTTGATTTTCCTCTGGTTACGTCTGTTTCCTCTGGTTACGTCTTTTTTCTCTGGTTACGACACTCCTGCGTTGTAACCCCCCTTTTAAAAAACCCGTGTTCCATCCGTGTTCCGTATGCGTAATGTTGCTTTTCAATCCATTTCTCCAATCCATCCATCAATTCCCCAATCCATCCGTCAATTCCCCAATCATCCAATAACCAACAACCAATAACCAACAACCAATAACCAACAACCAATAACCAACA
>CAYWMV010000006.1:0-24046 GCA_964459055.1 uncultured Ignavibacteriaceae bacterium
TGACAAGTTGAAAGTGACAAGTTGAAAGTGACAAGTTGAAAGTGACAAGTTGAAACTCGTTCTATAGATTAGAAAATTATCTCATTCTCAAGTTTCGGCTTGGAAATGCTTTTCAATAATTTTTTCATTCCCGGGCTCATGTCCGGGAATGTCATTTTTATCCGTAAGTGTCCGTGTTGTTTCGCCTGAATTTATATCACAGATTCGCTATACCGGTGGAATTCTTTTGAATAAAATATTAACTATCTTATTAATATTTTTTTTATTAATATAAAAATAAATTATGAGGTATATGAGAGTCTCATTCAAAATAAAATATTTTGTCAAACATAAAAAATTAAAAAAATGAAATACATAATTTTTTTAATTGCCGTATTATTTTGTGTTTCTGCAATCAACTCACAAAATAAATACTATGAATTTTATGAAGATTGTAATTTATTCTGCTTAACGGAGGAATATCCTGTTCATAATAATAATTTTAATCCATTACCGCCCTGGAATTTCATTCAGACAACCACAACATCACAGATAACAGATATTCAGTATTCAGGTGTTTTCAACTGCTGGGCAACACATACAAGTATGGGACTGGTTTTCAGTACGAACAGCGGAATAAACTGGACGTCAATCTCGTTTTATGATTCTACTTTCACTACCTTATTCAACGGTGTTTATTTTCTTAATTCTCAAACGGGCTGGGCTGTCGGCGGTGCGATGCAAATCAGAAAAACAACAAACGGAGGATTTAACTGGGTGAGACAGATACCGCCTCCGCTTGCGGGAGTTCTTAATTCGGTTCATTTCTTTGACCAGAATACCGGAATTGCCATTGGAAGAAAAACTGCAAATTATAACTCCTGCATCCTGCGAACTAATGACGGAGGTAATTTATGGTACGAAGTCATTGCTTCGACATCAAATGAGAATGAACTATCGGCACAGTTCTGGTTTAATTCCACAACCGGGTGGATTTGCGGAAGAAATATATTACTGAAATCTACTAACGGAGGTTTAAATTATACTAATTATTACTTAAATATTCCTCCAACAGCGAACGGTCAAAATGCATTATTAAGCATCCATTTTGTTAATCCCTCAACAGGCTGGATAGGAGGAAGTAATCTCGACCATAAAAATATTTATATTACTACAAACGGCGGATTAAACTGGACCTTTCAGAATAACCCGGTCGCACAATATACATATTCACAGATAAACGATATCCGTTTTATTGATATTAACCGCGGATGGGCTGCACACGGGACTCCCGGTTCCGGAACAATTTTATTTACAACCAATTCCGGTGTGAACTGGGTAATAGATGATAATACTAATACATGGTTCGATTGCCTCTGGACTGTCAATGACGCAACGGTTTACTGCGGAGCAAGCGGAGGGAAAATCTGGTACACGGGAATTCCATCTTCGGTGAAAAAAATAAATGAAAATTTACCTGAAATATTTTCGTTATTGCAGAATTACCCGAACCCGTTTAATTCAATGACAAATATTAAATGGCAAATGTTAAATGCCGGTTATGCAAAAATAACTGTATATGATTTGATGGGAAGGGAGACGGCAATACTTGTGAATGAAAAATTACAGGCGGGAACCTATGAAGTAAAATGGAATGCAGGTAATCTTCCAAGCGGAGTATATTATTATAAATTAACGGCAGGTGATTATTCCGAAGTCAGGAGAATGATTTTAATAAGATAATCGGAATAAAAGATTTATTTTTGTGTAAACAGGTAAAATTAAAAAGATCAGGAAGATATTGCTTTATTTCTCCGCAGAATTTGATGATATGATAATTTCAATTTAATTATTTAAAAGAAATTTAACATTTCAGATAATATCATTTCCGATTATCCACTTTTATATAATTTTCCGCTAATTCTCTGACTTGTTCTTTGGATATACACTCGGGTTTAAATCCCGCCGATTTGCACATAAAAAATATTTTTGCAGATTTTGTTATAGCATCAATCAAATCGTATGCTTTAATAATATCCTCCGCAATTGAAATGCAGCCGTGCTTTTCCCATAATACGACTTTGTGATTTTCGAATGCCTTTATAGTAAAATCGGCAATTCTTTCTGACCCCGGCAGTGTATAACGAACAAAGCCGATTCCTTCCGGTAAAAATATTTTCACTTCAGGATGGATCCCCCATAAAACTTTATTTATCTTTTCCGCACTTTTGAATTTTTTTATCAGTGTAAGTGCTATAAGTTCAGTAGGGTGTGTATGCAGAATTATTTTTTCCGTCATTCTATTTTCGCATAAATAATTGTGAATTGCGAGATGTGTAGGAAGTTCTGATGTGGATTTTAAATCAGGATACAAATCTTTTTTTAACTGTGGTTTTGTTTTTATAAATTCAGATACTTTGTAAATTTTATAACTTATTCCGTCATCAAGGACGTTTACAATCAGAGAGAGGTTTTCAGCATCCGACGCCAAATCCCTCATTCTTACACCTGCTCCCGTAAGCCAGATATAAGAATTCCTTAAATGCAGATACTCTTTTTCAAACTTTTCAATTTCTGCTGTTTTTGATTCATTTTTTCCCCTGATTAAATCTGAAATATTAAATGAAATATTTCCCGCGTTTGCTTCCGCCCATCCTCTTTGCGAAAGATATCCCGCAATTTCCGAAATATCTTTTAAATGCGAACGGAGTGTCTTCCGATTTTTTGATTTAGCCATATTATTTGAGGTTATAGTTATAACCTAATAAAATCAAACAATAATTTAAATATAAATTAAATGACGAATTATTTATCCCTAAACAGCGCAGTTTTTATTAATAGATTATATCAGGATAAAATTTTAAAAAGTTAAACAAAATTTCGAGATCCCGAAACAAGTCCGGAATGACAAGCAACGGTTTTGAGACAAACTTCGTAGCAGAGACTTCATGAACTTAAAAAACTTAATATACTTTGAAAACTTTATAAACTTTCTACTTTATAAACTTTCTACTTTATGACCTGTTGTACATTTATTTTTAACTTGTTACTTTCCTTGAATATTTAAAGATTTAAGTAATAAAATAATAAACAAAAATGAAAAGAATAATTTATTTTACCTTTTTGTTTCTTCTCGCACTCTCACATTCCTATTCTCAAAATACTTCTCCCAAACATTCATTTGATGTGCTGAATTACAAACTGTATTTCAATATTTACAACTGTTTTAAAACTCCTTTCCCAAAATCATTCAATGCAACAAATGAAATTTATTTCAGAGTGGATTCAACTTTAAACACCATTAGGTTAAATGCGGTAAATACTTCACTGGTTATTGATTCGGTAAAATTACCGAACGGAACAAGTTTGAATTTCACACATTCAAATAATTTCGTAACAATAACGCTTGACCGGACATATAACGTAAATGAACTGATAACGGTTAAAATATTTTACCGTCATAATCATATTGCCGATAACGCATTTTATGTTGCCAACGGAATGGTATTTACGGACAATCCTCCCGAAGGAGCAAGAAAATGGTTTCCCTGCTGGGATAAACCTTCCGATAAAGCAAAAGTCGATGTTACCGTAAAAGTACCTTTGAATGTAAGACTCGGCTCAAACGGAAGACTTGCAGATTCAACTTTAACCGGCGATACAATATATTATCACTGGATTAGCCGTGACCCGGTCGCAACTTATCTGGTTGTCTTAACCGGAAAAGTAAATTACAATATGGATATAAAGTACTGGCACAAACTTTCAAATCCTGCCGACAGCATACCAACGCTTTTTTATTTCAATGCAGGTGAAAACATAAATCCCGTAAAAAATATAGTTAATAATTTGCTGGACTATTTCTCACTGCATTTCGGAGATTATCCTTTTGAGAAAAACGGATTTGCCGCTATTCAGGGCGGCTCGGGTTTTCAGTGGGCGGGAATGGAGAATCAGACTTTAATAAGTTTATGCGCCAATTGCTGGACGGAAAATCTTGTAGTTCACGAATTTGCTCATCAGTGGTTTGGTGATTTGGTTACCTGCGGAACGTGGGCTGATGTATGGCTCAATGAAAGTTTTGCAACTTACATGGAAGCATTCTGGCGAGAAAGAACGGGCGGTTATTCGGGCTATAAAACAAATATTAATTCCAAAGCTGCCTCTTACTTCTCAAATAATTCGGGTTTCCCGATTTATAATCCTCAGTGGGCAAACATCACACCGCATATAGACTCACTGTATCATTACGGAATAATTTACTGCAAGGGTGCCTGTGTACTGCATTTGCTGAGATACACAATCGGTGATTCACTTTTTTTTGCTTCTCTCAAATCCTATGCGACTGATTCTGTGAGTTTTAAATATCAGAGTGCTGTTACCGCCGATTTCATAACCAAAGTAAATTCAGTTTCAGGTCAGAATCTCAACTGGTTCTTTGATGCATGGCTGAATCAACCTAATCATCCGGTTTATCAGAATTCATATACTATTAATAATTTGGGCGGCGGAAATTATGGCGCAAATTTTCTTGTGAAGCAGATACAGACTAATGCGGGCTTCTTCCCTATTCCTGTAACCGTAAAAATAAATTTTACAAACATTACAGACACGACTATCAGGGTTATGAATAATGTTAACAACCAGATGTTTAATTTCACATTTAATAAACAGCCGTCATCCGTGCAGTTCGACCCGGCTAATGAAATTATTTTAAAAGTCGCGACTACAATCGGAGTGAAAGAAATTGCTTCGGAAGTTCCGGACAAATATGAACTTGGACAAAATTATCCGAATCCGTTCAACTCAATGACAAATGTGAAATTTAAAATGCAGAAACCAGGGACTGCCGAAATCAATCTATATGATATTTCAGGGAAACTGGTAAATGTAATTCTGAAAGAAAAACTTGGTGCGGGAGAATATGAAATCAATTTCAATGCAGATAAACTGCCGAGCGGTATATATTTTTACAGGTTAACTACCAATGGTTACGTCGAAACCAGAAAAATGATACTTCTGAAGTGACTGCACAGAATGTATAAATCAAAATCATATTATTTCATTAGTTTTATAATTCATCGCAAAATGGCAAAGAAAATATGCCTAAAAAGAAGTAGCTGAAAAACCTCCCCCAACCCCCTCTAAAGGGGGACAAAGTAAACTCTGATGTTTGTGAAAAACATTTTGGTTCCGGCTATGCCGGTTTATTATTATTTAAGATTCAGAATGACCGGAAATTCTTCTATAGCTATATTCTATGACTAAATTCTTGAGAGGAGAACTTCTTTGAGATTATCTTTATTAACTCTTTCCTGTGCCATTGAGTCACGCTCGCGGATAGTAACGGAACCGTCTTCGAGTGTCTGTGAATCCACGGTAAAGCAGTAAGGTGTTCCGCATTCATCCTGTCTTCTGTAACGCCTGCCGACTGCTCCGGAATCGTCATAGAATACCCTGAAATGTTTTCTTAAATCTTCAGTTATATTATGTGCAATATCCTGCATTCCGTCCCTGTTAACCAATGGAAATATTGCGGCTTTTATAGGTGCTAAATACGGATTAAATCTTAATACAGTTCTCATTTCAGATGATTTCGAGCCGTCCGAATTTTCTTTAACAACTTCTTCTTCGTCATAAGCATCAACCAGAAATGCCATTAAACTCCGTGACGCACCCGCAGATGTTTCAATTACATAAGGAATATATCTCTGTTTAGTAAGATCGTCAAAATATTCTATTTTCTTTCCGGAAAATTCCGTGTGCCTTTTTAAATCGTAATCGGTACGGTTGTGAATTCCTTCAATCTCACCCCATCCGAACGGAAATTCATATTCAATGTCCACGGCGGATTTCGCATAATGTGCAAGTTTATCATGAGCAGTTACTTTCATTTTTTCTTTCCGCATTCCGTATTTCACAAACCAGTTAATCCTCTGCTCTTTCCAGTATTCAAACCATTTTTCGTCTTCTTCAGGATTTATAAAAAACTGCATTTCCATCTGCTCAAATTCCCTTGTTCTGAATAAAAAGTTTTTTGTGTTTATTTCATTTCTGAATGCCTTGCCCAATTGTGCAATTCCGAATGGTATTCTTTGCCTTGAAGATTCTTTAACATTCAGAAAGTTTACATAAATTCCCTGTGCCGTTTCCGGTCTTAAATATACAACATTTGAATTATCTTCTATTGAACCAAGAAAAGTTTTGAACATCAAATTAAAATTCCTCGCTTCGGTGAACTTCCCCTCATCCCTGCATTTAATTGCTTTTCTGCCTTTATATGCTTTGTTTCCACATTCGCTTTCTTCCAATTGGTCTGCTCTGAACCGTGCTTTGCATTCTTTGCAGTCAACCATCGGATCTGTAAAGTTTTCAACGTGTCCTGAGGCTTCCCATACTCTCGGATGCATTAAAATTGAAGCGTCCAGTCCTTCAATATCTTCGCGCAGAGTCATATCCCGCCACCACGCTTCCTTGATGTTTCTCAGCAGTTCCACACCCAAAGGTCCATAGTCATAACATCCGTTTAATCCGCCGTATATTTCCGAAGACTGAAAAATAAATCCTCTGCGTTTTGCAAGAGAAACAATCTTGTCCATAATATCTGCTTTTGCCACTTTGTTTATATTATATTAATTTCAAATCTTGTAATTTACAAAACTAAACAAAAACTTTACAGGCATTATGAAGGAATATTCGGATAAAGTAAAAGAAATAATCAGAGAATTCAGAGGTCTCCGTAATGAAAGAAATATTGAAGGGATGAAAAGGTACGGAATAAATGTTGATACTGCATTCGGCATAAGCGCTCCCATATTAACTAATATTTCAAAAAGATACAGGTACAATCATACTCTCGCACTGGAATTGTGGAATACCGGCTTTCACGATGCAAGACTGCTTGCATCAATGATAGATAATCCGGAAGAAGTTACAGGAAAGCAGCTTAACAAATGGGTAAAGGATTTTGATTCGTGGGATGTATGCGACTGCTGCTGCAACCGGCTATTCAGAAAAGTCAGTTTCATTGATGACTATATTCCGAAATGGTGCAAAGACAAAAGGGAATTTGTAAAACGTGCGGGATTTTCAATGATAGCACAACTTGCAGTTCACAGGAAAAGCGCACCTGATTCGGAATTTGAAAATTATTTTCCTCTGATAATTGAAGGTTCTAAAGACGAAAGGAATTTTGTAAAGAAAGCAGTAAACTGGTCTTTGAGACAGATTGGCAAAAGGAATAAATCTTTAAACAGGAAAGCAGTAATATTATCGGAAAAATTACTCACACTCGGTACAAAATCCGGAAGATGGATTGCACGTGATGCTATTAGGGAACTTACTAATCCTAAAATACTAACACATCTTAAATTTTGAAGGCTAAACAAATTATTGTTCAGCCTTCAAAATCTTTATAACATTTAATTATTGTGTATCACCGGGTGCTGTTTCTCCCGAACCTTCAGTTGTCTCTTCTGTACCTGATGCTTTTGTCGTTCCTTCTTTTTCCAGATCCGTTCTTAATTTTTTTATTGTTTCATTGTATTTAGTCAACAACTCTTTTATCTCAGAATCCTCTTTATATTTTACAATTGCCGAATTAACAGTTGCAAAGTCTTTCATTCCGACTTCTTTTGCTATTTCATTACCTTTTGTATCAA
Source organism: uncultured Ignavibacteriaceae bacterium (assembly GCA_964459055.1). Classification (GTDB taxonomy): domain Bacteria; phylum Bacteroidota; class Ignavibacteria; order Tepidaquicellales; family Tepidaquicellaceae; genus Tepidaquicella. The sequence goes on from CAYWMV010000006.1 coordinate 7,641, forward strand.
GAATTTTTGTAAAATCAGCAGAAAATTTTGCATTATCAAAACTTTTCACGCTGTCTTCACCGACGACAATTGACTCGTCAACCAATCCTTTTACTGAGGATAAGAAACCCTCCGATGCTGCAAATTCATTCATTTTGTTCAGATAATTCACCGACTTTTCGATATCTTTATTCCCGCACGTAAATAATCCGCCTATAATAAGTACTACAACGAGTACAATGAACAGGATTTTAAATGATTTCATTATAATAGACTTTAATTAATTAAAAAAACATATATAAACTTATTAATAACTATTTCTAAAATCAATGTTTAAAACATTTCTTAAACCTTCCTCGAATGTTCGTGGTTTATATCCCGGCATTATGTTTTTAAGTTTTGAAATATCAGTTAATTTTCTGTACATTCCGTCGGGCTTGCCCGTATCCCATTTTATTTCGCCGTCATAGCCGATAACTTTTTTTCCTATCTCCACAAATTCTTTGATTGAATAATCAAAACCCGTTCCAATATTAACTATTTCGGGTTCATCATAATAATTCATTAAGAATACAATTGCTTCGGCACAATCATCCGAGTAAAGTGCTTCCCGCCTCGGTTCTCCCGTCCCCCAGAACACAGGCGGCTTTCCCGTCTGTTTAGCTGTAACGAGTTTTTTAATTAATGCCGCTATGAAATGACCGGTCTCAAGATTATAGTTGTCGCCCTGTCCGTACATATTAGTCGGCATAGCGGAAATTGCACTGATTCCATATTGCTGACGATATAACTGACAGGCAATAATTCCTGTTATTTTCGCTACTGCATAACCTTTGTTTGTTTCTTCCAAATACCCTGCCATAAACCTGCTTTCGTTAATTGGCTGGGGATTTTCTTTCGGGTAAATGCAGGTTGAACCCGAATAAAATAATTTTGTATGCGGACTGAAATTTTTTATGGATTCAATTACATTCAGAATCATTATTGCATTCTGGTAAAGAAAATCTGCCCCGCGAGTATTGTTCACATGAATTCCGCCAACTAAACCCGCAACCATAAATATATTGTCAAACTGATTTCCTTTTATGTAATTATCCACTGTATCCCTGTTCAGTAAATCAAATCCGTCCGCCTGTGCAGGCAGATATATATTTTCATATCCTTCAAATACTAATCTTCTGTGTATGGCACTTCCAAGCATTCCGCTTCCGCCAAAAATAGCAATTTTATTTTTTTTATCCATTTTAAATAATATTATATTTCCAGTACAAGTATTTTTCTTTCAGTCATCTCTTCGATAGCGTATTTTATTCCTTCCTTACCTATGCCGGAATTTTTAACACCGCCGTAAGGCATAGAATCCATTCTGTATGTTGATACGTCGTTTATCACTACGCCTCCTGTTTCGATATTGTCAAAGGCGTACAATATATTTGCATAATTATTCGTGAAAACCCCCGCCTGCAATCCGAAATCGGAATTATTGATTTCTTCAACTGCTTTTTTAAAATCACTAAACTCTGTCAGGGTTAACAACGGAGCAAATGCTTCTTTTGAATTAACGTCACATTCGAAAGGTGCGTTTTGAAGTATGGTTGGCTGATATACAGCACCTTCTCTCTTACCTCCTGTCAGAATTTGCGCTCCTTTACCAGAAGCATCCTCTACCCATTTCTGAATTCTCTCTGCTTCATTCTCATTTATCATCGGTCCGGTCACAACATTTTCATCAAACGGATTTCCGTATTTGATTTTCCCGGTTTCTTCCAGCAGATTTTTTTTGAATTCATTGAATAAAGATTTATGAACAAACACTCTCTGAACAGATATGCAACTTTGCCCTGCATGTGCAAAAGCACCGGCTGCAATTTTTGCAGAGGCAGGTTTTATGTCGGCGGTTTCGTCCACTATAACACCGGCATTCCCGCCAAGTTCCAATGATATACGCTGTTTTGATAATTTCTTTTTCAATTCCCATCCTACAGCCGGACTGCCCGTGAAACTAATCATTTTAATCCTGTCATCAGATACGTATTTTTCAATTTCACTTCCGGAATTTGTAACTACATTAACAGGTGTAAATCCGAAACTCATTTCATCAGCAGATTCTTTTACAATTTTTGCGATTTCCGTTCCGCAGGTTAAAGATGCACTTGCAGGTTTCAGTAATATTACATTCCCTGATGCAAGAGCAGGAGATAATTTGTGTGCCACGAGATTTACGGGGAAATTCCAGGGCGTTATTGCGAGTATTACACCTATCGGAAATCTTTTAATTAATCCCTTTTTCCCTTCTGAACCTTTCAACTGGTCGAGATTTATTAATTCTCCGTTGATTCTTCTTGATTCTTCAACACCGGTCTTAAATGTAAAAATTGCACGGTCAACTTCTATTCTTGATAGTTTAATGGGTTTACCAGTCTCGAGTGTTAATAAATCCGATAAAAACTCTTTTCTCTGAATAAATTTATTCATTATTCTTTCGAGAAATTCGGATTTCGCATACACCGGTAAATTCCTGTACAAAGGAAAAATTTCAGTCAGATAATTCAGAGATGTATTTATATCATCGACTGAGGATTTGTAAACTTTTTTTACAATTTCTTTAGTAAAAGGATTAATAATATTTACGGTATCATCGGAAGAACAAAAATCGTTTTTAACAATAAATTTTTCAATTTCCATATTGCACAATTTTTATTTAATTTACGAAATTTAAATGCAAATTATAATTTAATAAATGGAACATATTCGACGATAATGACGAATCTAATTTTTAATAAAATAATTTCTGCTGAATATGGCAGTTTTTCAACAATTTTATTTTTGGCACACAATTTGCAATATTATTTACAATGATTATTAAATTTAAAACAAATAATAAGGAGATTTAAAATGAAAGTAAAATTATTCTTAACACTGATGATAATGTTCATTACTGCATCTGTTTTTGCACAAAGGACATTAAATCCCGACAACGTAAAAACGATTAACGGAACTATAACAAACGTTAACCACCCGACAGCAATATTCAAAGCAGATGACGGAACTGAATATGAATTAAGAATGGGTCCGTACTGGTACTGGCAGAACAATAAATATACACTTACGAATACAAGTGCAACTGTTAAAGGTGAAGTTAAAGAAGTAAACGACAAGAATGAAATCTACCCGTCTGAAATCGAACAAAGCGGTTCCAAAATTAAACTAACTGACGATAAAGGTTTTCCTTTATGGTCAAAAGATGGAAAAGGCTGGAAAAAGGGTAACGGTAAAGGCTGGAAAAAAGGTAACGGAAAAGATTGGAAAAAGGGTAACGGTAAAAGCCGGAACAGAGGTCAGTGCCGGATTAATTCTGACAATTCCGAAGATAATTCCGTATGGCAGGGAAGAGGGTTCGGAAGAAGAGCAGTAAATTGTCCGTACAGAAATAAATAGATTTCCCCCGATATCATTCAACAAAGTGCTTTTCTCTTAATCGGCGAAGCACTTTTTTTTTAGTTTAATTTTTTTATTTAAATGTATATTTTACATATATTTCAAAAATTAAATTTGAAAGGGAAATAAATGAAGTTACTTTTATTTTTATTCAATCTGATTGTTCTTCAAAGTCGTTACAGATATAATGACTTTGATGATGAAGATGTTGGGGTTGCTATAGGAATTATGGTGGTATATATGTTATTCATTCTTGTTTTTGCTGCTGTTATGATTATTTCTATGTGGAAAATTTTTGTAAAAGCAGGAAAACCCGGGTGGGCAGCAATAGTACCTATTTATAATGTAATTGTACTTCTGGAAATTGTCGGCAGACCTGTATGGTGGATTATCCTGCTCATTATTCCCTGTGTTAACATTGTAATCAATATTATTGTGTGCATTGACCTTGCAAAATCATTCGGCAAAGATGCGGGGTACGGTATCGGGCTTGCTTTATTATCAGTCATTTTCTTCCCGATGCTGGCATTCGGCAAGGCACAATATATCGGTCCATCTGTGGTACCGCCGTATCAACAGCCGCCGATGAATCAGCCACCGTATCAGCAACCACCGATGAATCAGCCGCCGTATCAACAACCGCCACCACCGCCTCAACGGTAATTTAATATTTTTAAGTTGAAAAAAGAGAAATTTTATTCGGCTGCAGTATTGATTGCTGCAGCCGTATTGTTTATTGTGTTTTATCTTTTTGATCCGGAAGGATTTTCATATTACCCGCCCTGTTATTTCCGTGCACTGACCGGTTATTATTGTCCCGGCTGCGGCGGAATGAGAGGTACTCATCTGCTTCTGCACGGACACATTATTGAAGCAATAAAGCATAATTTTCTGATTTTCATTTTCATCCCCGTTTTTGCTTATTATGTTTTCACAAGATTTGTTCATCTTGTATTTAATAAGAAACTCCCCTTTTTTAATCCTTCAATTACTGTCGTAATAATCGCAGTAATTCTGATAATTATATACGGCGTACTGAGAAATATCCCTTATCCCCCCTTCGACTTTCTCATGCCTTAATTAATAAAAAAGTCAAGCAGGAAGCCCCTCCGGTTATTACATTCCGGAAGTTGTGTATTGACTTTCTATTTGACTTTCATTCGAATGCAGGATATCAGAAATACTGTAAAATAATAATGGATTCCTTCTGATTAAATCGGGACAGGAATGACAAATTGCGCGATTCGTTGTTTTCATAAAGCCTCTCCGGCTAAGCAACCAAATTTCTTTTATCAATATTAATATATATTATCGGTGAACCGATGTGCCGACTGCACCCGAAAAACTTTTTTACAAATCGAAAAGCCGTGACTGCAGAAGCAATCACGGCTTATATATATATTGGGAAATGAAAAAATTATTTAACGAGTATCATACGCTTTGTATCGGCAAAATCACCTGATACTATTCTGTAGAAGTAAACTCCGCTAGAGAGATTGCTGCCGTTGAAACTGAAAATGTAACTTCCTGCCTGTTTGAAGTCATTCAGCAGAACAGCAACTTCTTTACCTGTAATATCATATACCGCTAACTTAACATTACCCGATTTCGGCAATCCGAATTTTATATTTGTTTCCGGATTGAACGGATTCGGATAGTTCTGCTCAATGAAATAGTTTGCAGGAATCTCACCTTGGTTAAGAGTGATTCCCGTTGACTGGGAACTAACTCTGACAAGGTCAAGCGAGAATGACGCTCCGTCTATTGCTACGTTAGATACGTATTCTCTGAATCCGATGTAAATATTTGCACCGGGTGTAACATAACTCCCGAGCGCATATTTATGCAATACCCAACCGGAGTCTGCTGCCGCATAATTCTGTGACATTAAAGTTATTGTCATTGCAGATACTGTCGGTGTTGTTGTTGAAATTTTCACATCAAAGTTTTCTATATAATTTCCGAACTTCCTGAGCCAGAATGACAGAGTATCGGTTGTTTGAATATTCTGTACCTGTTTTGTGATTAACCACTGGTCGCAGGGTCCGGAACTTCCGCCAGAGGCATTACCCGTAATGTAATTGCAGAATGCAACGGCATTACCGCCGTTTACCGGCGAAGTTATGTATCCGCCCTGAAATCCCGGAACAGGAGTCGTACCGGTAGCAACTCTGTACCAGCCGGTTGAAGCACCTGCGAGGGGATTAATTTTTACCCAGCCGGTCGGAGGAAATGTGGTTAATTCAAATGATTCATCGAGTTTATACTGACTTACAGGACTCACAACAATGTAATCGGGTTTTGTCAGTGAATTCGTTGTTGAGCCGTTTCCAACCTGCAACGTTACATCATAAGAACCAATTGAATTATATATGATGTTCATGGGATTCTGCGTAGTGGATGTTCCCGGATTTCCGCCTTCAAATGTCCAGTTCCATGTCGTAGGACCGCCTGATGACTGGTCTGTAAAATTCACACTGCCGCCGGGATTAATATTCGTCAGGTTAGCAGAGAAATTTGCCGATAAACCGGTTCCGCCTGTCAGGCATTTATAAACATTAAGTCTTCCTGTACCGAGTAAACCAACATAACCCGGATTAATTGCATATATATCATCAACGCCTGCAAGTAATTTATCAACTGCCTGCTGGGGTGTAAATGACGGGAATTTTGCTCTGATTAAAGCAACTGCACCTGATACTATCGGTGCTGACATAGATGTTCCGTCATAATTTGTATAAGTGTTATTCCAGAGTGTACTGTATATGGTTTGTCCCGGTGCACTTATATCAACAGTAGTGTGGTAATTTGAAAACCACGCCTTCTGGTCGCCGGAATTTGTCGCTGCTACTGAAACGGCGTAATCATAAGAAGCCGGATATCTTGGTGAATTAGTTCCCGAATTTCCTGCAGAGCCAACCAGGATTGAACCGTTAGCCCAGGCAGTGGTCACTATTGTTTGAGTGTATGCACTGAATGTAGAACTTCCGAAACTGCAGTTTATCACTTTCGCATTATTTTGGTAAGCGTATATGATTCCGTTATTCGTATTGTACATATATGAAACTCCGCCGCCTGTGTTGTCATTATCCGCACCGTGTTTGCAAATTAATAATTTTGTTTTAAATCCAACACCAGCACCGCCTACTCCGTTATTCGTAACTTCTGACGCGCATCCTGAAGTATGTGAGCCGTGGTCGCAGTATGAAGTGTATATATTAGGATCATTGTCCTGTGACAGGTTCTGATAATCAGCACCCGCAAAATCCCAGCCGCGCCAGTCATCAACATATCCGTTTGCATCATCATCAATTCCGTTTGTAGGATTTTCCAGCCAGTTAAATTTTATATTTGCTGCCAGATCAGGATGGTCTAAATCGCTGCCGCTGTCAACCATACCTATTACAACATTAGTATCTCCCTGTGATAAATCCCATCCGGTATATGCACTGATTTTTGTCAAGAACCACTGTGAACTCAGCATCGGGTCGTTCGGTGTAAAATCTGCCTCCATTACATATTCAGGTTCAGCCCAGTCAAGATAATTCCTGTTTGCATCGAAAAGCTCTGCTACCAGTTCGGAAGGATCTTTCCCGGAATTATATTCAATTCTGTAAATCCTTGCCAGTATATCATCTCCGATTTTCCTCTTTGATAAGTTCTGATTTAAAGGATGATTCTGGAAAATTCCTGTTACAGAATGTTCTGCAATAATATTGTCGAGACCTGATATTCCGAAACTTTTTAAGTCGGTTATATTCTGGTCTGTTTTAAATTTAATGTTCACTATCCCTTTCTGATATAATGCGCCGTCACTTAACCTCTTGATAACAATGTCATTCATCATCATATAATTCTGCTGATTGAGGTTTCCGAAATTCAAAAACAGAAAACCTAATATCAGCAAACATGCAAGTAAAAAAATGTTGTTTCTTTTCATAACATTTATTTGATTTTTATAAATTCTTATAATCTATATTTTTGAAATTAATTAAAAAAGTTAAAAATTTAAACTGCGGAAAATTTTTCGGCTGCCTTCTATCACTTTTTAATTTCGGAAGAATATCCGCAGTTCCGGCATATCCGGTATTCTTTTCTGCTGTAAGGGATTACGGGTAAAAAGAAAAATGTCACCCACTTCCTGATAACTCTTATATGCGTTTGAACATTCTGACTGCATCCGGGGCAGTACATTTCTTCATTAATTCCCCTGTCCGATTCAGTCTGATGTCCGAAGCCGAATATGAATATCATTTATCTGCCTTTAAATTCCGGTTCTCTTTTTTCCAGAAACGAACTTATGCCTTCTTTATAATCTTCACTTTTATACACCATCTCTCTCAGTTTCTGAATTCTTTCGAATGTTTCGGTTGTCATCGGATGTGCCTGCGATAATAATCTTAATTGTTCCTTGATTGCCGAGACAGATAAAGGAGAATTTTTCACGATTGTTCCTGCCAGTTCATAAGTGAATTTTTCTATTCTTTCAGCGGGAACAACGTGATTAATTATACCGAGCATATGTGCCCTTTGCGCATCTATGGGTTTTGCAGTAAAAAACATTTCTTTCACAATACCAATTTCAAGCATACTGAGAAAATGCAGCATTCCTGCAGGATTGTAAGGAACACCAAGTCTGGCGGGTGTAATCGCAAGTGTTGTCTCAGGAGTGCCTATTATTATATCACAGGTAAAAACAAGTTCGCAGGCACCTCCCCACACACTTCCCTCTGTCATTGCAATTACAGGTGCAGGAAACTGCTCCACTGTTCTCATAACTTTATCAAGCGGAGCATCATAGATTTGAGGATCGTTGTCTGATTCCGAAAGTTCATTAATATCGTAACCCGCTGAAAACACTTTTGAACCCTTAGCAGCACGAATTATTACACATCGTGCTTTCTTTTTTCCGAAATCCCCAAATGCATCCAGAATTTCCTTTAACACAGACGTTGATAACGCGTTCCGCTTTTTAGGATTATTAAGAATTATTGTCCCGATTTTATTTTTGTACCCGGTTTTTATAAATTTCATAACTTAATTTGTGTCAATTTCATAAAAACATATTCTTTAAATACTGTGAATGTATCAGCCGGTTTCTATTCAGTATTTCTATACAGCCCGCCTGAGATTCATTCTGTTCTCTTTTTCAATTTCAAAAATGCACTTCGTGCAGTAATAATGACCTTTGATATCAACTTCTTCCACGCTGTTGGAAGAATGCATCACGCAATCCCAGTCATTGCAATGAATCAGTCCGTAATTATGCCCGAGTTCGTGATACACTTCTTTTAAAGCACGTTCAAAAAATAATTCTTTGTTTCCCTTTTCCGAATAAAATTCTTCGTGCAGCCTGCAAAAAGAAACAATGCTGTGTTTTCCGTTTAGCTGCGCTTCACCGAAAAGAAATGTCAGTACAGGCACGTATATATCAAGTTCCGTTATTATCAGGATTTTTCCCCCGATATCTTTTGTCTGCACGATTGCCTGATTCAAAAAACCTGTGGAAAAGTATTGTTTTCTATCAGCGGAAAATAATTCATCAAGTTTAAAATCGAGTTTAATCAAAGAAGTGTTAATGTTCAGATTTCTTTTCGTATCCTCAAGAATCCTGTTTATTAATTCCTGGTTTTTTATTTTTACCGGAGCAACTGATAAATTCATTAGGAATTATTTTAATTATCTTTTGCCGGTTTTTTTAATCCGTACTTGTTAACCTTGTTATAAATTGTAACCCGGTCAATACCCAGTATCTCGGCTGCTTTTGATATGTTCCAGCCTGTCTGTTCGAGAACCGAGATTATATATTTTTTCTCTACTTCTTCGAGGGTTATTCCTGTTTCAGTTTTTTCTTCTTCTTTTAAAGTAAGAAATGAAAAATCATCTATACTAAGAATGTCTTTTTTACTTACTACTACCGCCCTTTCTATTGCATTTTCAAGTTCCCGTACATTTCCATTCCACTGGTATTTCATAAGAAAATCAACTGCTTCGGGACTGACGGTCTTCAGTGATTTGTTCATCATATTGCAGAATTTCTTCAGAAAATATTCCGTTAAAACAGGTATATCGGATTTTCTTTCCCTCAACGGCGGAATGAATAATGTGAAAACATTCAGTCTGTAATACAAATCCTCCCTGAATCTGCCTTCTTTAACGAGTTCCTCGAGTGACTCGTTAGTTGCCGCAATTACTCTGAAATCGCTTGTTATTACTTCATTTCCTCCGACACGGCTGAATTTTTTTGTTTCAATTACCGTCAGAAGTTCAACCTGCATTTTGGGAGAAACCGCTCCTATTTCATCAAGAAAAATTGTGCCGCCGTTTGCCATTTCGAATTTTCCTTTTCGCCTGTAGTTTGCGCCCGTGAATGAACCTTTTTCGTGTCCGAAAAGTTCGCTTTCGAGAAGAGATTCAGCCAGTGCTCCGCAGTTAACGGTTATAATGGGAAAATATTTTCTTCCGCTGTTTAAATGTATTGCTTTTGCTACAAGTTCCTTGCCTGTTCCGCTTTCCCCTCTTATCAGAACTGTAGTGTCTGCGGGGGCAACGGTATTAATTAATTCAAAAATCTTTTTCATATCTTCGCTTTCACCAATCAGATTATCAGGTATTATCATCTGTTCAATCTTATCCTTCAGCAAAACATTTTCATCTTTTAAAGATTTCTTTTCGAGTGCATTTTTTACAAGGTGATTAAGTTCGTCGGGGTCAACCGGTTTCGTAACGTAATCATAAGCACCGAATTTTAATGCCTGTACTGCTGTCGGAACCGATGCGTAAGCAGTTATTAAAATTACTATGCAGTCCCTGTCTATTTCCTTTATCTTTTCCAGTAATTCGATACCGCTCATTCCGGGCATTCGCATATCAAGGAGTATCAAATCATATTTGTTTTTTTCAAACCCCCTGAGTGCTGCTTCTGCGGAATCCGCGGTTTCAACGTTGTATCCTTCATCTTCAAACCAGTGAAATAATGATTCCCTAACGATTTTTTCATCGTCAACAATTAGAATTTTATGTTTTGCCATTTTTAAAATTATTTAAATCAAATGGTAATGTTATTTTAAAGGTTGTTCCTTTATTGGATGTTTCTTCTACTTCTATTTTTCCGTGATGTGAATTTACTATACCGTAAACAACTGATAAACCGAGCCCTGTCCCTGATATGGCTTCCTTTGTAGTATAAAAAGGTTCGAAAATATGCGGTAAATCCTTTTCGTATATTCCCGTACCGCTGTCTTTAACTCTGATAATTGCCTGACTTTTATCGGATGTTAAACTGACTTCAAGTTTTCCGCCCTGAATACCCGCCATTGATTCGATTGCATTAATCATTACGGACATCAGACATTGCTGTATTTTCTGAGAATTGCATCTGAGCAGTAAACTTTTCTGTCCGTAATTCTTAACAAGTTCAATGTTGTTTATTTCAAGGTGATGATTAACAAGAGCAATACATTTGTCCAGAATATTGACCAAGTCGCAGTTGTTCATTTCCTCATCGCCGCTGTGTGAGAAACTCAGCAGGTCTTTTACTATCCTTCCGCACCTTGCCGATTCGTCTGATATCAGGTTAAGGTGTTTTATTAAATCTTTGTATTTGAATTCATTTTCATTTTTAAGTTTTTTTGCAATCAGTTTACTGTACGTGAGTATTCCTTCTAGCGGATTATTTAATTCGTGCGCAACCGTTGCAGATAATTTACCGAGCGATGCTAATTTTTCCATCTGTATTATCTGATGATATACGTTCTTGAGTTCGTCCGTCTTCTCTTCCACTTTCTGATTTAACGTCTCTGACCAGGACTTTATTTCTTCGTATGCCGTTGATAACTTTCTCGACATATCATTGAACTGATGTGCAATTACTCCGAATTCGTTTTTTGTCTTAATGTGAATTCTGTGATTCCAGTTGCCTTTACCGAGTTCGGCAATACCTTCCTTGAATTTTGCCAGGGGCCTGTTGACCATATAATAAATGTAGAATCCGCTCACCGAAGCCAGAATCATTATTATAAAAACGGAATTTAATATAATATTTTTTTCTCCTGACGCTACAGTATCATCTGCTTTTTTCATTGAAGTCATTACATCAAGAACACCCAGTATTTCTTTGTTTTTGTCGTGTGCATGGCAATCCGCAGAGTAACAATCCGGTTCGTTGTGAATCGGATTTATCATTCCTATTACACGTTCATCTTCGGAATAATTAAATACTCTGATACCCTCGTTAATCTCCAGCGACTTTTTTGGATTTCCTCCTTCGTGACACGCAATACACGCTTCGGATTTTATGTCAACCAGTCTTCCAATCTCAGTAGAATCGGATGAATAAGAAATTTCACCCGTCTTATTGTATATTCTCACTCTTTTTACACCGGGTTCATTGCCTACAGTCCGGATAATTTCGTAAATATCGTTCCGCTTATTCAGCATCATACTGTATCTCGTGGAACTCTTTATTATATCACTTAAGTTAACAACCCCTTCCTGGTATATATCATATAAATCACTCTTGAGAAATCTTATTGTGATGTATGTATTTGCGATTAAAACAATTATCAGAACGAGAGAACTCACCAGTACAAGTTTAACGCTTAATTTATGAAAAAATCTCTCTTTCATTTATTATTTTCAATTTTATGAAATTATTCAAGTATTTTGTGAATATCAATTTAAAAAGCAGTCACAGAATCATTCAAGAGACTGCACATCGATTAATTTTACTGATAATTTTCCCGGGGCATCTGTTTAAAACCGGATTTACAGCCCCGGGATTTAAGGAGGGGGAAATGAATTAAAAACTCAGAATAAAATCCAGTACATTCCTGTAATTTCCGGTACCGATTGACCTCATCAGATTAGTTTCAGGTTTTCCGCCGTCATACATCGTCTGACCTGCAGTCATACCAGAAGAGTTAACAATATATTCCCGTATTAATGATTTTGTTTTATCTATTTTGTCCAGACTGAATTCACCTGAACTCTTTGCTCTTTCAATATCTTTCTTTTTTGCCTCAACTATTCCAAACCATCTTTTATCGGCACTTACAAGGTCAGCCAGTTCAAACTTTTCAATAAATCTGAGTGAAACCGGTGATATCAGGGTAACCGAACCCCAGTTTCCTCTAATGTCAAGAAGTTTGTCTCCCCTTTTGATAAAATTTGATTCAGTAATGTAATTCAGGACGCAATTCCCGTCAATTATATTCGTTACATACTGCTCGAATCCGATATAATAATTGTCATCAATGAAATTTTTTAACAGCAATCCGTTGTTAAAATGATAGTAAGGATGTGAGAAATGTGTTGCCTTATTTTCTTTATCAAAAAGTGTTTCATAAAAGAAGTGCAGACTGTCATTTAAGGACTGGTTTTTCTGCTCTTTAATTTCGGATTCTATCCTCCTGTTGAAAACACAATTCTCACAATCAAAATTAAAATCGCATAGGCGGTAATCTATAATACCGTTTTTCATCCATATACATTTCACATCCTCAAAACTTTTTCGAAGAGGAATTTTCATATTCATAAAATTAAAATTTTAAGAATTTGTCTTCGAATTCATTTATTGACTCGCTGTCGAGCATTGAAACAGAACCGGAAACGAGATTTCCGCCGTCGTACATTGTTACACCTGCCGGCTTGTACATATTTCCGCTGATATAATCTTTCAGTCTTCTGAATTCGTTCTTCATCCAGTGAATTGCTTCGGAACCGGATAAAAGCCCTTCAGATGTTGCATCTTTAATTTTTACAAACCAGTCGTTGCCGAACGGGTCTTCAATTTTTTTCTTCAATAAATTATTATTGAAAGTATCTATAATTCCGGTTACCGGTGAAAGAAACTTAATAACTTTTCCGTGAGCACGGGCTTCAGCAATTACTTCACCTTTTTTTACAAATCCGTTTTTTACTATACTTTCAACTGATACATCACCCAGTGCGTTTAATACAAAATTATCTACTCCTACTTTCATTTTATCGTTTTCTGTGTACGCCCAGGTATGACCTGCCGATACTGAATATCCGTCCGGAATTAACACGCTCTGCTTATTGAAAACTCTCGGTGTGATTTCAAGTGCTGCTTTTTCAGATTTTTTTCTGTTGAGAATAATAACCTCAACGACTATTGTCGTTAAAATCATTAATACTACTAATAAGAATACCATTTTTTTTCTCCTTAATAAATTTATTTTACAAATTTATATACAATTTCTGTGCCAAATATAAAAATATTCATATTATTGTTTTTTCAATAAGTTATGACTAATTATGTTCAAATTATTTACAGTTTATTTTTAACTAATGTTTAATATTTTTACACTTTTTCTTTATACCACTTTAATATTGAAAAAATATATATTTATAACTGTTGATATTTTTTACACTGATGTTTAATATTTATACACTTTTTATAAATCACGTTATTGTATTTATAATTTTAATTAACTTCAAAAATGCTAAAAACGATGGATAAAATTGTTATCCATAACTCGTCAAATCAGAACCTCCTCCGGCAGCAGTGCTCCTGAGGTTTTGTAAAAACCGCGAATCAAGCATTTTGTTATTTACGTGTATGTGAGAGTCCATTACTTTTTGTGGGTTTATCCGGATTCCTGCCCCAACAAGCCGGGATCAAAAGACTTTCGCAGGAATGACAACCGGGGAGTTTTCACGCAGTCTCTCCTGCTTAGCAACCAAAATTCTTAACCTGTTTATGCAGAATTTAAGAACTAATATATTAATTTTTAATTCTTAAACAGGACAAGCCGGAACCCAACATAAATATTAATTTATTCCATCAGGAATATGCCGTATTCACCACGAGAACAGGTATCACAAGGAGGCATACGAGACAGTCCATTGCATGATTTATATTATTTCAAAGAACGTTACAGAGATTTCATATGTGACATTTTCGGAATTGAAAAAACAATGACATAGTAAAAAAAATACTCAAAAATATGACAAAACTATGACATTTTGTCTGATTCTCAGGGATGCTTTTGTTTGCAGATGCTTTAAGGGAATCAGTGACAGATTCAAACGCGAGTATTTTCAAAACGCAGATATCACCTGATAAATCCTCAGCCCATTTAAAAAAGATTCTCAGAGGGACATTATGTTTTTGACTAATAAAATTAAAAGACACGCCTTCAGCCGATAGAAAAGCGAATTCATTTTTTTGATTATCCGAAAACATATTTAAATTCCTCCGTTTTAATATACCATAAATATTTATGGCATTACAAAAATAACACAGTTAAACCGAGAAGTCAATATATAAAATGAAAAAAGATATAACAATCAGGTAAGCATACAAATAAAATATGAAAAAAAATTAAAATAATTCAATTTTCGATTATTTCAAAGGAACTATTTATAATTCCATCACCAGATTAAAATATTTCCAGCCATTTTGCATAGAATTTGAGGAGTAACGGATTAATTGAATGCTACTTTTTACTTGCAATGATTTTATTAAAATTATTTATTATATTGTAACTTAAAATAAAGATGGGATTTTTTATTAATTAAACCTAATCATTATGGCAGCACCAATAATTATTGTAGTTCTAATAATCTTCTTATTTATCGTTCTGCTGAAGACTGCCCGGGTAGTACCCCAAAGGACAGTTTTTATAATTGAAAGACTCGGTAAATATCACGCAACACTCGAAGCGGGATTTCACATACTCGTTCCGTTCATAGATAAAGTTGCGTACAAACATTCACTTAAAGAAATGGTTGTGGATGTACCGCCTCAAACCTGCATCACAAAAGATAACATTCAGGTTGAGGTTGACGGAATTTTATATTTGCAGGTTATTGACCCCGTAAAAGCATCATACGGTATCAGCAATTATATATTCGGGACAACCCAGCTGGCGCAGACAACAATGAGAAGTGAAATCGGAAAAATTGAACTTGACAGAACATTTGAAGAGAGGGAAAAGGTTAATATGGAAATTGTCACAGCAGTTGACAAAGCATCAGACCCTTGGGGTATAAAGGTTACGCGTCACGAGATTAAGAACATTCTTCCGCCTGTAAGCATCAAAGATGCTATGGAGAAGCAAATGAGAGCAGAGCGTGAGAAACGTGCTTTAATTGCGGAATCCGAAGGTGACAAGCAGGCAAAAATCAATCGCGCAGAAGGTGATAAACAGGAGGCGATTGCAAAGTCCGAAGGTGAAAAAATGAAGAGAATCAACGAAGCCGAAGGACGCGGACAGGAAATTGAAAGAGTAGCAAAAGCAACCGCACAGGGAATCCGTGAAATTGCGAATGCAATAAATCAGGAAGGCGGTATGAATGCCGTAAACCTCCGCATAGCGGAAGCATACCTGCTCGAATTCGGTAAACTCGCGAGAGCAAATAATACAATGATAATTCCGTCAGACCTTTCTAATGTCGCTTCTATGGTAGCATCAATAAGTAAAGTATTTACGGGAGTAAGTACGGATCATCCACAGCAACAGAATATAAAATCAAGAGGTTAATATAATGGAAGGATTTGATGCAGTAATATGGTTTGTGGCAGGAGTAGTTTTTTTCCTTGCTGAAATGGCAGTACCGGGTTTTATAATATTCTTTTTCGGTATAGGTGCCTGGGTTGTCGGAATTGCTACTTTATTTGGTCTGGATAATTTGACAATTCAGTTGATTATATTTGTTGCAGTTTCAGTACTTTCGCTGATTCTGTTCAGGAATAAAAGCAAATCAATTTTCAGAGGACGGGAAAAAACTTTTGAATCGAAAGATGATAAAAAGTTAAATGACTATATTGAGGATATAAGAGGCAAAAAAGCGAAAGTAACCGTTGATATTGTTCCGGGTGAAATAAGCGGCAAAGTTGAATTCAGAGGAACATCCTGGAAAGCAGAATCGGATGTCGAAATTAAATCCGGGACTGTCGTTGAAATAATTGACAAAGATAATATCACTTTAAAAGTAAAACCGGTATAAAGTTCATAAAGTTG
>CAYWMV010000006.1:24146-28489 GCA_964459055.1 uncultured Ignavibacteriaceae bacterium
TAGGAAGAAGTACATCATTTGAAATTGAGGCGTGCCGGTGAAAAACGAAGGCGTTTATATGCCGGTTATATAAAGCCGGCTGAAGTATAAAGGAAAACTCCTTTCCAGGCAGAAGTCCGGGAAGGAGTTTTTTACAGATAATCATTTCTGCATAATTGTCTTAATATGCAAAGGAAAGAGAATTTCAGTTTTTAATTTTTTTGCCGATTTCCGCGAGCATAATTTCCGTCATTTCGGCGAGCCCGTATTTATGATTCCAGCCCCAGTCCTTTCTGGCTACGCTGTCATCAATACTTTGCGGCCAGGATTCAGCAATCTGTTGTCTGAAATCGGGATTATAAGTAATTGTAAATTCCGGAATATGTTTTTTTATTTCAACGGCAATTTCCGCAGGATTGAAACTGATTGATGCGAGATTATAACTTGAGCGGATTTTAATTTTTTCATATTCGGATTCCATCAGCCTAATTGTGGCTTCAATCGCATCGGGCATAAACATCATCGGAAGAGTAGCATCTTCCTTCAGGAAGCAATCGTAGGATTTCTTTTTAATTGCTTCATAATAAATTTCGACTGCATAGTCTGTTGTCCCGCCGCCCGCTTCAGTTTTGTAACTGATTAAGCCGGGATATCTTATGCTTCTGACGTCAACACCGAACTTATTGAAATAATATTCGCACCATCTTTCACCTGCGAGTTTACTTATGCCGTAAACAGTATTCGGTTCTGTAACAGTCAACTGCGGAGTATTTATTTTCGGAGTTGAATGTCCGAATACGGCAATGGAACTTGGCCAGAAGAGTCTTTTTAATCCTGTCTCTTTTGCTAAGTTCAGAATTATCAACAAACTTTTCATATTAATGTCCCAAGCCTGAAGAGGTATCTTTTCTGCGTTGCCTGACAAGACTGCCGCAAGATGATAAACCTGCGAGATTTTATTTCTGACAATAAAATTAACAAGTGCTTTATCGTTCATAGCATCGATTATCTGAAATGGTCCCGATTCGAAAACGTCCTGCGGCGGCTGTTTTATGTCAGTCGCATAAACATTTTCATTCCCAAAAACATTTCTTAAAGACATTGTCAGTTCCGAACCGATTTGTCCGGATGCTCCGATTACTAATACTTTTTCCATGTTATATGTTTTTAATTATGATAATATTTTATTTGCACATCGCTAAAGCAGACATAACAGATGTTAATGTGTCACTCCTACGGAGTTCATTGCCTGCTGTCATTCATTTCTATAAATATGTCACTCCTACGGAGTTCATTGTCTGCTGTCATTCATTTCTATAGATATGTCATCCCTACGGGATTTTAATTTTTTTTGCATCATTTTTCTATAAATATTTCATCCCTACGGGATTTTAAGTTTTTTTTTTGTCATTTTTCTAAAAATATGACATTTCCATCATAGCGAATCGCTGACCTTAAAACAAGAAACTAATCGACAGAGACAGCGTATTTTACTTCAGATTTGGGAATGAGGGCAGGCCAGTATGCGACTACTTCAGAGGGTTTCGGTCTTCCGCCGGCAAATCCGGTTACGCCGGGTGGACCTGTCAGAATAAGCGGTGCAATTTCCTTACCGAACCTCTCAACCGATTCTTTGTAATTTGACCGAACACCAATCCGGAGGACTACTTCATTCGGGTCAACGATTTCATTTGCGAGCGGACCGTGGCAGGCATTATAGCCCTGAAACTCGGTTTTTATTTCATCAAATTTCAAATTCAGATTTTTAAGTCTTTTCCTCAAAATGTAATCTGCCGCTTTTGCTTTTTCAAGTGCATCGGGAGCGCAATAAGTAAGAGAGCCCGAAGCCGAAAAGCCATCGAGATAAGACATAGAAACTTTATAAAACGCAGTTGCCGGCATTCCTTTTACATTAAAAACTCTAACCCTGTTTTCACCAGTATTTTCAAGTTTAATCGAAGTAAAATCCGCAATACAGTCGGGAGTAATATAATCTTTCGGATTGCCGATTTCATAGACAAGTTGTTCGCTTACGGTATCAACACTTACAAGTCCGCCGGTACCTGAATGTTTTGTAATCACAATTTCACCATTTGGATATGCTTCGGCAATCGGGAACCCAATATTAGCCATATCAGGAACAGATTTCCAGTCACCGAGGAAATTTCCTCCGCTCGCCTGCCCTCCGCATTCCAGAATATGACCTGCGACAGTTCCTGCCGCCATCAAATCGAAATTATTCATATCCCAGCCGAATTCATAAATCATAGGTGCAAGTGTCAGACCTGTATCGGTTACCCGTCCCGTAATTACAATATCCGCACCTGCTTTCAGGCAATCAACCACCGGTGCCGCGCCAAGATAAACGTTGGCACTTAACAGACTTTCTTTAACGGAAACCGCACTTTCACCAGTTTCCATATTATTCAGTTCGATACCTTTTAAAATAAGTTCATCAATCCGTCCGAGAATATTATCACCGGTAACGATACCGATTTTTAAATCATTAATACCGAGTTTTTCTGCAACTTTAAAAATTTCATCACGGCAGCTTTCCGGATTAACGCCACCGCCGTTAGTAATCACTTTAAACTTTTTTTCTTTCATAAGCGGCAGTAACTTTTCCATTAAGGGCGGTATGTCCCTTGCATATCCGAAAGCAGGATTTTTCAGTTTTTGCTTTTGCAGAATTGACATAGTAACTTCGGCAAGATAATCCATAACAAGATAATCAATCTTCCCGCCTTTTGCCTGGTTTAGCGGAGCATCAACCAGGTCACCCCAGAAGCCCTGCCCCGACGCTATTATTATTTTTTCTTTCATAATAAAATATCAATAATTATTCCAATCCCCTCCTCACACTAACAACTGACAACTGACCACTAACCATCACCTCGTTTTCATATAGAACATTTCATTATATTCCTTCACCATTCTTTCAGTATTGAATACCGGTGCGAGCAGACCGACTGAAGATTTAACTTTCTTAATCCATTCGACAGGAATATTCTTATCATTCCGTTTATAGAACATCGGAATTATTTCCTTTTCGAGAATATCGTACAGCGAATCGGATTCGATTCTGTCAACTTCTTCCTGCGACAGAGAGTCATAACTTTCAGGACTGCTGATACTCCATCCGGAATCTTTCGAATAACCTTCAATCCACCAGCCGTCCAGAATACTGAAATTCAGACCAAAATTTGCGACAGTTTTCATTCCGCTCGTGCCCGATGCTTCGAGAGGTCTGCGCGGATTATTCAGCCAGATATCGCAGCCCGAGACCAGATACTTCGCAACATCCACGTCATAATTTTCAACGAAGACAAGTTTATTTTTAAATTTACTGTCTTCCGAATAAGAAACAATTTCCGAAATAAGATTTTTCCCCCCTTCATCCTGCGGATGCGCCTTGCCTGAAAAAATGAACTGAATTTTTCTGTCTGTATTCGTGATTAGTTTTTTCAACCGTTCGGGATTTCTGAAAATCAGATTTCCTCTTTTATAAGTTGCAAAGCGTCTTGCAAAACCGATAGTCAAAGCATTTTCATCGAGCAGATTTTCCACATCAGTAATTTTGTCTTCGGAATCCTTTGCGAGTTTAAGTTTGTCCGCAATTCTTTCTCTTACATAATTCACGAGAGATTTTCTGTTTCTGTTTCTCGTGCGCCAGATATCATCTTCCGGAATTTCACCTGCTCTGCTCCAGACATTCTGATTTTTATACCAGTCCTTTCCGAAATATTTAATATACAGTTTTTCCGAATGCTTCGACATATAGGTCTTAATGTGCACGCCGTTGGTGATGGAAGCAATCTGCGAGCGCTCCGCCGGTAATGCCCACATTTTCCTTGCAATTACGCCGTGTAGTTTACTGACAGCATTCACAAAATTGGAATTATTGATTGCCAGCATAGCCATATTGAATTTATCGTGACCATTGTTATTCAGGTCGCCTTCACGGAAAAGTCTGTCGAACGGAACACTGAGTTCATTTTCCGCATAATGAGTGAAATATTTTTCCATCAGATATCTCGGAAAAATGTCAATACCCGCGGGAACGGGAGTATGAGTAGTGAATATATTCGAATAATAGCAAATGTCTTTCGCCTCATTGAATTCGATGCTGAATTTATTCATCGTATTTTTAATTCTTTCAAATACAAGGAATGCGGAATGACCTTCATTTATGTGGAATGCTTTAGCGTCAATTCCCAGCATTTCCAGAACGCGCATACCGCCGATGCCGAGCAGAATTTCCTGCAGAATTCTTTTTTCAGTGCCACCGCCGTACAGAATATCCGTTATGCTTTTATCTTCAACGTTATTTTCATCAACAAAAGTATCAAGTAAATACAATTTTA
>CAYWMV010000006.1:28589-37475 GCA_964459055.1 uncultured Ignavibacteriaceae bacterium
ATTTTCGGCGAATCGAAAGTATAATAATTATTCCTGAAATACGTTTCCTTATCATTCATATAGTTCCGGAATTCCCGGTACATTTTATGAATCCGCTCCCTTAAATTGCGTTTTTCGATTACATCCAGTAAATAGTCATCATTGATTGTAGAAAGGAATTTCACCGGATTTTTCTGACTCCACTTCCAATAGTCCCTGTTAATTTCCTCAAAGATTGAAAAGAATTCGTTATTGAACGACCAGTACAGGTTGTAGGACAATTCTTTTAACTGATTGATAATCTCTATCATATTGTATTTATCGTTTCTTAAAATTTATAAACTTTTAAGATAATTTTTCTATATCGTTATTTCTATATATTTTTTTCTCTCTTTACAATTAAAAAAGTGACAAGTTAAAAGTGACAAGGCAAACATCACGATTTGGCACGCTGATGAGGCAGATTAACACAGATTTTATTAAGACATAAAAACATTTTGGTTCCGGCTAAGCCGGGTTATTCCATTACCACTCAAATTCTGCGCAAACCGGCAAAGAAATTTTGGATACCACGCCGGAGCGCAGTATCCAGAAACATTACGAATTTGGCACGCTGATGAGGCAGATTATACAGATAAACGCAGATTTTTGGGGAAAATATAACCGCAAAGGCGCTACGGACGCAAAGATATGAATTATTGTAATTCTTTTGTGTTTTTTGTGGCAAAAATGATTTTTATTAAGAATTTTTTCCGTTATGGCGGATAATTATTAATTGTCCTTATAGTTTATGTTACAAATTATAAAATCTTTTATTATATTATGATAGGAGAAAACGGAATATGGACAGTGAAAAAAAATCAATATTAATTTCATTCATCGGAACGAACGATGCGGGGAAACTCAATTATAAAAATGACGGAGCTGTACTTACCGTACTGAAGAATATAAAATTTGACGAAGTAAATTTATTATGGACTTCCTATTACAAGCCGGAAATAAATTACGATTACATATCCCGGTATGTAAAAAACGAAATTGAAAAAAGGGAATATGCGGGAAAAGTCAGGCGGCACTATTTCGAACTTGACGACGTGGTTGACCACAACGAAATATATCCGAAACTACTTTCATTTCTCGGCAAAAATTTCAATCCCGAAAACGTAAAAGTTACGGCGGCTATTGCTTCAGGGACACCCGCAATGCAGGCGTGCTGGATATTGATAGCGGAATCAGGAGAATTCCCTCTTGAACTAATCCGCAGTAACGAACCCGAGACCGGGAAACCCGCAGTAACCAAAGTAAAACTCGGGGCGCACCTGCCGAAAATCAGAATGCTCCAGAACGAAAACGAAAATCTGCGAAAGAGTCTCTATCCGGAAGCAATCATCAATGTCAAAAAAAGTGAAATACACATAAACGGCAAATTAATCAAATTCTCTCCTCTCGAATTCTGCTATTACAGATACTTCCTCACGAAGATTACGACTGACGACGGTGATTTGAAAGTACAGGGTTACTCGATGCCGAGGGAATTCTGCGAAAAAATAATCGGTTACTTCGATGAAAGTTACAAACCTTATGATATCAACATCAGGGAATTGAAGAAAAAACTGTCTGAATTCGAAAACATCAGCGTCAACAATTTCCGCTCGACAGTATCCAAACTGAACAAGAAAATCAGGAAACATCCTCTTCCTGCTAACCTGAGACTTTTTTACGAAATAACATCAACGGGACCAAGATTTTCAAAATCTTACGGGCTGGGGGTTCCGAAAGAAAAAATAAGAGTGATTAGTGGTTAGTTGTTAGTGGTTGGTGGTTGGTGGTTAGTTGTTAGTGGTTGGCGGTTAGTATTTCCTCATCCGATGAACGAGTTCATCGGATGAGGATTCTAAAAACATTCTCCCTGTATAAATTAAAACTCATAACTCAATTTAAATCAAAGTCTATCAGCAGTATTTATTTCCACAACGTTGCCGAAATTTCAGACGGGTTTAATATCAATATATTTGAAGGTATAAACAATTTAAAAACAAAAAAAGAAAGGAGTTAAAATGCCGGTGAGAATACTGGATTTCCAGAAAAATCAGGCACTCGGGTTAGTTCAGTTTCAGACTGAACAAGTCAACACATTCGATTATGTATCTTCCACGGAAGCAATCGAAAAGAATTATGTAGAGATAAAGGAGGTAAATGAAGGCGGAAGTGTTAATAACCTGTTTGTAATCAATTATTCCGACAAATTCGTATTTTTCATGGACGGTGACATACTGCAGGGAGCGAAGCAAAACAGAGTAATCAATACCTCAATGCTTGTCGCACCAAAAACGAAAATCAACGTCCCAGTGAGTTGTGTGGAAGCAGGAAGATGGAGATATTCATCTTCAAAATTTTATTCTTCGGAACATATTGCACCTTCAAAACTGAGGTCAGAGAAGGCAAAGCATTTAAAGAAAAATCTTGAAGAAAAAAACGAGTATTACTCCGACCAGGGAGTTGTCTGGAACAAAGTATCGGATTACGAAGCAATGCACCGAATGTCTTCGGCAACTTCGGATTTGTCATCAATATACAACGGCAGGAAATCCGAATTCAACGAATTCATAAAATCATTCGAAATAAACGGTGAAGCAAACGGAACGGCAATTTTCGTAAAGAATAAAATCCTGAATATTGACGTATTCAACCGCGGGAACATCTACAGTGAATATTTTCCAAAGATTCTTCAGTCGGCGGCGATGGAGACATATCACCTGAAAGAATCTTTACAACCGTTATCAGAAGCGGAAGCGAAATACAAGACGAATGATTTCTTCGACAATTACGAAAATCTGGAGTTCACGGTGCACAAGAGTCTTGCTGCGGGTGATGAGAGAAGGTTTGAGACGAAAGATTTTACCGGACTTGAACTGATGTATGAAGGTCATCTGATTCATATGACTTCGCTGGGACTATCTTAAGTAAGAAGTTAGTCATGGAAGTGAGTAATAGAAAAATGTATGTGGTTTAAATGATTTAATTATTTATTAAATTCTGCGCAGTATGTTAAAGATTTTACTTTAGGGAATCGATATTGGTGGATTAATGATTACATATTTAATTTGGGGCTGTGCCAAAAGTCGTTAAACGTCCCATTTGTAATTCTGAACTTGTTTTAGAATCTCGATTTTCTGTTTGTTTTCAATGTTTAGATCCTGAAATAAATTCAGGATGACAACTTTTGGGACAGCCCCTCAATATTGAATCCCTACGGGATAACAGATTATTTTGACGTGAATATTACCGATATCAAATCCCTATCGGGATATAATTAATAATTACAAATTTGGTTAAGATTTTCCGGGGTTTCCGAATTATAGAAAAAAATGTATGTTTATGGGAAATAATTAACAATGTTGCGGAAATGCAGTGGAAATTTTCAGACAGAAAAAAAACAGTATATTAGTTCAGTTGTATCTGTCAGAGGGACTTATCCAAAAAAGTCCGGTAATTTAAACAAACAATTTCATAAACATTAAAAGAAACTGTTATGGAAAACCTGTCTGAAAAAGCAAGAAAAAAAATGGAAGAGGGAGATTACAAGGGTGCACTTGAATTATGCCTGCAGGCTCTTGAATCTGAGCCGCTTAATACCGATATTCTTCAACTGGCAAGGCGGGCATCATATTTCTCAGGGGATTATGATTTGTCAAGAGATTTTTTGAAGCGGTTAACAGCAGCCGAGCCGATGAACGCCGATAACTATTTTGAACTCGGTTGTATGGAATTAAACGTATTTTTAAATTATGACGAAGCGATTGAAAATCTGAAGAAGGCTTACGAACTGGATTCAGGCAACAAGGAAGCATTTTACAAAACAGGTTTAGCATATAAAAGGAAGGAGGATTATGAAACGGCAAAGCAATATTACGAAAAACTTCTGAATGAAACAGACAACAAAATACTGCTGGCTCATACATACATAGAACTTGCATATATCAGCGGAATAGAGGACGATTACTACCATTTATTCAGGTACCTTGACAAGGCGGAGCAGGTCTTTCCGGAACTTCCTGATACGTATATTCTCAGAGCAATAACATACAAAGAAAAGTTAAGCAATAACGGCGAAGCAATTAAGCATTTAAGGAGAGCATTAAAAATATCGAAAAAGGAATCATACGTTTATTATATGTTTGCAGATATTTACTACATTGAGCAGAATTTCGAGAAGGCACTCAAGTATATCAAAAAAGCAATAAAATTAACACCGGATGACGGAGAATATCATTTCCTTTGTGCTTTGATAAAAACTGAACTGGAAATGTTCATAGGGGATGTTTTATCCGAATATACTTATGCGGTAATGCTTTCGGAAGATAATGACCAGTACAGGGCATACAGAAGTGAAGCGTTTATAATAACAAAGGAATATGAAAAGGCGCTCGATGATATTAACAGAGCAATAGAAATCAATCCGGAAAGAGCAACATATTACAGAATAAGAGGCGAAATTTACAGCATTACGGACAGGTATTACGATGCATCGCTCGATTTTCTGAAAGCGGCGCGGATGAACAAAGCCGCACAAGAATCCGGTTTTTCAAATGAGTTGACTGAGTTGTATAATAAATGTCTGGAGAATATACAAAGTAAAAAGCATGTTTTGTTAGCGTCGCTGGCATGCAGGAAGGTTTCGGTGAACTGAGACTTTCAGGAGGCAGGAGCAAGTATGTAAAGTTTACTCCTCGGCGGTTAAAAATGTAAAGTTTCCGGCACGACGGATATTCGATGTAAAGTTTTGGAAACCACGAAGTGGTGACACATTTATAGATAAGGTATTATCAAAAATAACAAAACGCTGTAGAATGATTACCGGTCGTGTTTTATAATGATGCCCAACGAGCCGCGAGTACCCGAATTTGGCGACAAGCTGGAACAAATTCGGTCAGAGCGCAACAGATACTGGTTTTCTGTATCATACGAAAATGTGAGTAATACAGAAAGTACTCAAATTATTTCTTTCTTTTTAATTTTGGAAAGAACATACCTGTATTTTTCTTATAATTTCTGTATTCATCGCCAAATACTTTTATAAGATTTCTTTCTTCGTAGAATGAAACAATAATGAAGATGATTACAAGAACAGGAAGAAAATAAAGCGAATAAATACCGGACCACATTAAATACCATCCGCAGAATATAAAAATAAATCCCAAATTTACCGGGTGTCTTATAATATTATATACTCCTGAGGTAATAATTTTATCGGGAATGCCCTTAACTCCACCAAGTTTTGTCTTCACAAGTTGTCTTGTACCGATTATATTTAGAACAATACCTGCAAGCAATAATACTGCACCGCTGAAAGGTAAAATGATATTGTCATATATCCTGGGCTGTTCAATCAGAGGATTATAAAAGATAGCAAAAAAGATAAAAGCGCGGAATAAGCCAAATCCGATTCTGAACAGTTTTGAACCCTTCATTTTAGTATATGTAAGAAAAATGACTAAAAGTGAAAACAAGAGCACAAAAATCCATGTAAAACTTTTTATAATTTCTAAAACCTGCATTTTCTTCTGCCTCCTGACTATTAAATTTTTAGTTATTTGAATTTATTTATTTGCTTCAAATCAAATATTTTCGCCCAGCGGTTGGTGGTATTGCCGGTATGAGATTGCGGGTGATTCGCTATCCAGGTACAGGTTGAGTTGAATCGCATTACAAAAAATTGCATACCATCAATACCTTTATCGGCTATACCGTTTGCTATACTTTGTAATATTTTTAATTCTTTTATTATAATCTCTTTGTACTAATAATCTGTTGTTTGAAGTGCCATGCGAAGGTATAAATTTTGAACAATTTGTTTCCAACAATTTACCCCAACTTCTTATCATCATTTCTTCATCATCTGCATACGGCGGAAATACTGACCATTTAAATACTCCAAACATTGCATCTCCGACTAATGCGATTTCGTTATCAACAATAATACTCATTGACCCGATAGTATGTCCCGGAGTATGCATTAAATAAACATTGTCCCCGAATTCTTTTAAATCATATTTTGATTCTATTAATAAATCCGGTTGACACTGCTCATATTTAAATATATGAATCAATCGTTTTCCCAACAAATTTAAAATAGGACGCGTAAAAAATACAGTACCCTTTGGAAGAATGTTCTCTCCATTTGATAAATATTTTTCTTCATTAATTTGGATAATTACTTTTGAATTGAATTTCTCTTTAATCCGTCCGGCATTGGCAGCATGGTCAAAATGTGAGTGTGTTAAAATCAAATAATCAATAGTCTTTATACCAAGTAATTCAAGTCGTTTTTGCAGTTCATTCCATAATCTTGAAACAGATGTATCAATTAATATGTTCTTTTTTCCGTTTGACAGTAAAAATACATTGCTTCTTCCTGAGAGTATCCGTATTATTTCATATCCGCTTTTTGTTTTCCATTTTTTCATTTTGTACAGGATTATACAGAATTTCAATTATTATTACGTAAAACATATTTACAGGTTTCATAAAATAAGACATATAAATCAATTTCGCAGTGTAGCAAACTTATAATAGTCAGACATAATATTTATACGGGATAAAAATTATATGTTGATATTTAAGTTACTTATGTGGAAAGGGACAAGTAGTCAATAGTAAGTAGTCAGTAATTAGTAATATGTGTCTTATCCTGAAATAGGTTAACAAAAAAAAACGTTCCCAAATTTGTGTTTGGGAACGTTTTATATTTAAGAATTATAATTTTTGATTTTTATTTCAGCAAGGTCATTTTTTTAACTTCGGTGTAGTTGCCTGCCTGGAGTCTATAGTAATAAATTCCGGATGCAAGTTTTGATGCATTAAATGACGTTGTGTATTTACCCGCATTAACAAACTGATTCAGTATTACGCTAACTTCTTTTCCCGAATTATCGTAAACTGCGATTTTCACATTTGAATTTACGGGAATATCGTATTGAATCGTTGTAACAGGATTGAACGGATTCGGATAATTCTGGCGCAAAGCAAATTTACCCGGAATTTCCGTTGAGTTTTCGTCAATACCAACAACCAGAGATGCAGTCTTTATTACGATTTCATTACCCGGATCGAATACGACCGATGTCGGCTGACGGTAGAAAATATAAGAATACAACTGATTATTATAACTGTTCATAACTTTTATTGTCGTATCGGCACCCGATGAAAATGAAATTCTGAAATTAATCGGAATCTGGAAGAAACTCGGATTTGACTGTACCTGCTTAGCAAGGAAATTCACGCGGTACTGACCGCCGCCAAGATTTGTAATATTATATCCGTTCTGATACTGCGGATGGTTCGGTTGATAAATCCAGGAAGCCGGGAACCACGATAAATCCTGTCCCGTCACTGTACTCATTTTTGTAAAGAAATCGGGAATTGTAGCGGATTTATATTTGAAATTTGCAGTATCCGTTGCGTATGCTTTAAGTCCCATAAAGAATAATGAATCACCAAGTGTATATCTCAATAAATGGAGAACACAGGATGCTTTGCAATATGTAATGGCATAATTGAACAGAGTATTGGAATTTGGTGTCACGCTGTCCCAGGTCGGAACAGAAATTGCCCATCCAGGATTTTGCGACAGATACGTGCTCGCATCACTGTTAATCATTGATTTATATGATGAATATCCGCCTGTTCTTTCAACCCAGAATGATTCAGACCAGGTAGCAAAGCCTTCGTTTATCCAGAGATTCGACCATGAAGCACAGGTTATCATATCTCCGAACCACTGGTGTGCATACTCGTGAGCCGCAAGATTTTCACTCCAGCTGTTAATTGTTGTTAATGTCTGATTTTCCATTCCTCCCCAAGCGAATCCGGCACTATTCGGGACGTAAGCAAATCCGTTTTTCTCGAAGGGATGTTCTCCGAATGCCTGCGAATAATAAGTGGTCATAGGCAGAATAACATTTCTGACTGAATTGATATTCTGACCTGTTGTATGATAAAGTCTGATTGGAATACTGTCATTCGGGTTAGAAATTTTATGCCAGTAAGAAATATTTATTTCATAACCGATTTTCGATGTCATAACCATAATATAAGTCGCAATCGGATCACGGCTAACCCAGTGATACCAGAGTGAATCACCGGCAACTGTAGAATCGTTCAGTCTTCCGTTTGAGCCGAGTCTGACTGATAACGGAACCTTGACGGTTAAATCGAGTGTCGCCTTATCCGATGGTCTGTCCCAGCACGGGAACCATTTTCTTGCACCTTCAGGTTCAGCATCCGTAAATACGTAACCAGAACTGCTTACATAAAATGCATTATCGCTTACGTTTAAATGCCTGTAATTTATTTTCAGATTCACAACCTCTCCGACATTGTACGTCCTGTCAAGATTTATCGTTAATATATTCGATGAATGGTTATAAGTTAAAGGTGAACTGCTGCTCAATAATCTTATTGAATCTATTGTCATAGATGTATTGACGGCGTTCAACTTAATATTATTCAATGTTGAATCTACTCTGAAAGTGATAATATTCGAAGCATTGAAATTCTTCGCATACGGGCTGAAATAGCAATGGTAAATATCGAGATTGAGTTTGTAATTCAGGACATCAAAGGAATGCCTGGGCGAGCCCGGAGAATCCTGAAAGTATTTTTCTGGATTTGGCATTTTTGATTTCCTCATCGAACAGATTTCAGAACCCCTCATTTTTTCCAAGTCCTGAGCGAAACTCAGGTTTATTACTGCCGCCAGGGCAATAATGGTGAGAATTAATTTTTTCATTAGTTAATAAATTTTATAATATATTTTACAAATATTGCTAAAATGGAAACAATAAAAAAGGGAATATAATCAATTAAGAATTAAAAATTAAGAATTAAGAATAGATATTCAATTAA
>CAYWMV010000007.1:0-36937 GCA_964459055.1 uncultured Ignavibacteriaceae bacterium
TCTTAATAAAATCTGCGATAATCTGTATAATCTGCGTCATCAGCGTGCCAAATTCGTAATGTCTGCCTTGTCACTTTTTTCTTACCAATTTACACAGAATTTGAAAACCAATGGAATAAGTTATCAAAAACCCTACACCAGTTCACTCTCCGAAAAGAAAAACGAAACTTCTTTTATTCCGTTTTCAACCGAGTCCGAACCGTGCACCGCATTCTCCTGCTTGGAGTTTGCATAGAGTTTTCTTACCGTTCCCTCCTCTGCTTCCGCAGGGTCGGTTGCACCGATTAACTTTCTGTAATCGGCGATTGCATTTTCTTTCTCAAGCGCAATTGCAATGCATTTCTCCGAAATCATGAATTCCACGAGGTCATTGTAAAATGGTCGCCCTTTATGTACTTCATAAAATTTCATCGCCTGCTCCCTGCTTAGTTGAAGCATTTTCATTCCCCTGATAACAAAACCCGCATCCAGAATTTTCTGTGTTATGTGTCCCTGAACTTTTTTCTTAACTGCATCAGGTTTTATGATACAAAGTGTTCTTTCCATTTTATAATATTTTACTTTTTAATTGTCCAGCGGAGATTGTGCCGATGATGTTGAATCGGAATATTGAATCATGTGAGTCGTAGTGCATTTTCTCGGTAAAAACTTTTTCAGTACTATGTCAAGTTGAGAAGGACACGAACTGTTGGCAATCATTCCCGTAATTGTGCAAATTTCCAGTTCTTCAACATCCTCAGGCATCAGGAAATATTCCACGGGAAAATCGAAATCATCATCCGAATATAATTTTTTCATGAACCGCCCCCATATCGGTGCAGCCGCCTTTCCGCCCTGTCCGTAACCGCCTCCGAATTTTATTCTCGCATCGTCAAATCCAAGCCAGCAGCCCGCTACAAACTGCGGTGTGTAACCGACAAACCATGCATCAGTGTAACTCTGTGATGTTCCGGTTTTTCCCGCTGCAGGTCTGTGAAAAAATTGCCTGATTGATGATGCCGTTCCGTTGTCTATTACTCCTTCCATCATATCGGACATTATGTATGCAACACCCTCGCTCAAAACTTCTTTGTGTACGGTCGTGAATGATGCGTCTTCGATTATCCTTCCGTTTCTGTCTTCAATTTTTGTAATCGCTACAGGTTCAACCCAGATGCCTCCGTTTGCAAATGTTCCGAATGCATTCGTAATTTCAAGTGGTGATACCTCTCCTACTCCGAGTGATAACGAAAGATAATTCGGAAGTGATGACCTGATTCCCATTTCATTCGCAAGTGTTATTACTTTGTCAATCGGTGCAATTTCCATTGCCGTTCTTACTGCAACAACGTTAATTGAACGCTCTATTGCTTCGCGCATAGTCACCAGCCCGCCGGTGCCGCCGCCTTTCGGCGACCAGTTCTTTCCTTCTATCGTTACCGTTAACGGGTCGTTCGAAATAGAAAATGCCGGCGAATATCCGCTGTTTACCGCAACTGCATATACGAACGGTTTAAATGCCGAACCCGGCTGACGTCTTATTTGCGTTACGTGATTCAGTCCGTATTTTGTGCGTGTGTTCGGATTTGAACCGACAAGTGCACGGATGTATCCCGTCTTTACGTCCATTACAACAAAACCAACCTGAATTGTTGATGCAAGAACTTTTACAGAGTCAATTACTTTCTGATTCGTTTTCATCGTGCTGTAAACTTTTTTCTTTTCTTCGTCTGTTCTGCACCTTTTGTATTCTTCGGACTGTTTTATGAACTTGTCTATGTTGCTGTTTAATATGTCATTTTTGTTTTTCCAGCTCCAGGATGAACTGAATGCCTTCTGATATGGTTTTATCTGCTCTTCAACCGATGTTTCGGCGTGCTTCTGCATTCTGGTGTCAAGAGTGGTGTAAACTTTTAATCCGTCTCTGTATAAATCAAATCCGTATTTCTCCGCTTTCTGCTGAAGTATCTGACGCACGTATTCTGTAAAGTCCGAGTATTCGGATTCTTCTTTCTCAACAGGCTGTTTCGGCGAAATTTTTATTGTTTCCTGTGTTTCGGAAGCAAGTACATCGCTGGTAATAAAACCGCAATCGTACATTGAGTTAAGTACTATATTTCTTCTGTCTTTTGCCGCTTCGGGTTTATCAACCGGGTCATAATTCGCAGGAGATTTCAGCAGTCCGACAAGTATTGCCGATTCGTTTAAGGTTAAATCACGTACTGTTTTGTTGAAAAATGTCTGTGATGCGGCTTCAATTCCGTAGGCACCTTTACCGAAATAAACAGTGTTGAAATAATATACCAGTATCTCTTTTTTCGTATATGTTTTCTCAATCTGAACGGCGGTCATTGCTTCACGTAATTTCCTGCTGAGAGTTGTTTCTTTTTTGTCCAGATATAAATTTGTTGCAAGTTGCTGTGTGATTGTTGAGGCACCCTCACGGGTAAGACTGAATCTTGCAAGATTCTTGAAAAATGCCTGTACGATTCTCTGTACGTCAACTCCCCAATGGTCAAAAAATTTTCTGTCCTCGGTTGCGATAAGTGCATTTATTAAATCCTGCGGCAGTTCGTCGTATGTAATCCGTGTACGGTTTTTCAGGTAAAATTTGTCTATCAGTTCACCGTTGTCGGAATATATTTTTGTCGCTTCTTCAAGTCTCGGATTTTCAAGTTCGGATAAGGAGGGAAGTGTCTGTGAGAGATATATCAGCCAGCCGATAAACATTACGGCGAGGATAACACATCCGTATATGATTACCGTCAGCGCCGAATTCCGTTTCCTGATTTTTTTGGAAACTTCGTTTCTGTACTTCTTGTCTTTGAAATATTTGTCTAAATCCTTACCCTGTTTTTTACTCATTTTATTTCCTCGTTAACTGTCGTTTTGCTTTTCAAATCGAAAAATTTCATTAGTTTAAATTCTTTATCTCTGAATAATCCGTAGGAAAAATCGTCTATCCAGTCGCCGAGATTTATGTAGTATCTGCCGTTGCTTTCAATTTTTAAGGGTTTATGGCGATGACCCATAACGGCAAAATCAAATCCCTCTTCAAGTTTTTTCATTGCATAATCCTTCAGCCCGTCTCTTTGTGAATAATCTTTCTGACCTGTATATACTCTCGATGTTGATGATGTCCTTTTCGCCAGCCAAATACCGATATCGGGATGTATGAATGAATATAACTTCTGCGATATCTTATTTCTTAATATTTTTTTCATTATTCTGTATCCGGTGTCCTTGTAAGCAAGCCCGTCACCGTGGCTTATAAAAAATTTTTTACCGCTTATTTCTCTTTCAAGATTCCTGTCCAGTATTTCAATTCCGAACTCATCCCTGAAGTAACTTCCGCGCCAGAAATCGTGATTGCCGGCAAGGTATGTGATTTTTATGCCGGAGTCCGTCAGTTCCGATATTTTGGTCAGTAATCTGTAATTGCCTTTCGGAACAACGTATTTGTACTCAATCCAGAAATCAAATAAATCGCCGACTATAAATAATTCCGCTGCGTCTTTCTTTATGAACTCCAGAAAATTAACAAGGATTTGCTCCTGAATTTTTTCAGATTCAAATCCTTTCAAATTTAAATGTACATCAGAAATAAAATAATATCCGGAATTCATTAATTTTTTTTCAGGTAAAGTAAATTACTTTACCTTGACCTTAAATGATATGTTCTTCGTCGCTATTTTGCAGATACCCGAATCGGCATTGCAGTAACCGAATTTTACCGTGCCTGTTACATCAATGTTTGTACCTGCGGTCGCATTGCCTGAAACCTTGAATTTGTATTTTACCTGTGCCGGTGATAAATATTCTCCGCTTGAGTTTGCCGTCTGTAAACCTAAACCTTCTATGTTAGAACCGCTTAGCGAAACTTCAATTTCGGGTTCCACGGGAATTTTTACGGTTTTTGCTGTTTTAAATTTTATTGTAATGAAACCGGTATCACCGGGTTTGTATGATTTCTTGTTTAATTTTACCGATACGGTCGGTGTTGCCTGACTGTATGAATCTGCAAAGGTTGTGAATACAAACGCTATTGCAACCAAAAATACCAGGAGTGATAATCTTTTCATAAGTTTTTATTTTTTGTTGATTAATATATAAATTTTATTCTATTTTATTAATTCAAAAAATCAAATTGTATTTGATTCGTTTTTACCTGTTTCCCTTGTCAGTGAAAACTTTTTATTATAAAATTCTTCTCGTTCCCGTTATTGAAATCTCTGTCCGATTCGATTTTTGCATATGCGTTGTGGTTGTGTATGCTCTCGAAATTTTCCGCCTCCACTGTGTACCACTTTATGTTTTTATTCTTTCTTAGTCTTACTACTACGTTCCGTACAAGGTCTTCGACAAAAACCGGATTCTCATATGCTTTCTCGGTTACAAATTTTTCGTCTTCACGTTTTAACAATGCAAATAATTCTGAACTCGCGCTTTCCTCAACAATGGAAATTATGTCTTCAATCCAGACATTATTTTCAAATCTTACCGACACAGTGACCTCTCCTCGCTGGTTATGTGCTCCGTATGCCGAAATACTCTTAGAACAGGGGCAAAGTGTGGTTATAGGGATCTTTACTGTCATAATAAAGTCTTTTTTGTCCGTAAATGTCACACCGTGAAACTTCACCATATAGTCTAAAAGCGACTTCTTCTTCGTTACCGGAGCCCTCTTTGTTTTAAAATACGGAAACTCCATTTCTAAATGTGCTGACATCGCATTCAGTTTGTTCTGCATCTCTTCCAGTATCTTAAACATCGAATTTACATGTATTTCCCGTTCCTTGCTTTCAAGAATTTCAACGAACCTGCTCATGTGAGTCCCTTTAAAATGCTTCGGTAAATCTACTGTCATTGAAATCATCGCAATAGTATGCTGTATATCGTTCTCTCTGTCTTTTACTGCTATCGGATACTTTAAGTTCCTTACTCCTACTTTATTTATCGGTATTTCACGCGTATCTCTTTTATTTTGTGTGTCCGGTAATTCGGATTTTATTTTTTTGGTTTCTGCTTTAGATTCAAACATCATTTTTGTTCCTTTCCTGCCGTTTTCGCGGTTTTTTTTTATATTTTTTTTAAGTCTGCTCAACCGTACATATTAAATTATTAATATCACTGCAGTCAATTTGCAAACTGAAAAATTTTATTTTAGTATCTAAAACAAATTTCCAAATATAAAGTTTATCCGTTTCGGGTAGTTTATAGTCAAATAAATTTGAAGGATGAACAAATCTGAAACTTCCTTCTTCCATTTCCGAGGGCAGAACATCTGTGGCTTTATCATATAAATAGCAGAATATCAGTAAGTTACCTATACCCGGATAATTTTTTTCCGCAATAATACCTTTTAATTTCCAGTCTGAATGTGAAGTGTCCAGATTGCATTCTTCTTTTGATTCACGCACGGCACAGCCTGCCGGCGTTTCTGCTGTTTCCTGATTTAATTTTCCTCCAGGCGGAGATAATAATCCTTTGTTCGGTTCTTTTTTACGCTCAATTAACAGGTATTCTCCCCCGGAGTTTTTTATATAAAGGAGGGTTGCAATTTTCAAAATTAAGTATTACTTAATATTACTTTGCTTCTCTGTGAAGTATGTGTTTTTTGGTAAACTTACAGTATTTTTTTACTTCGAGCCTGTCTTTGGTATTGTTTCTGTTTTTTTGTGTTACGTAAACAGATTTACCTTTGTGCGGTCCTTCTATGCTCACTAACTTTATGTTTATTCTGGCT
The DNA here is from genome assembly GCA_964459055.1 of uncultured Ignavibacteriaceae bacterium. Classification (GTDB taxonomy): domain Bacteria; phylum Bacteroidota; class Ignavibacteria; order Tepidaquicellales; family Tepidaquicellaceae; genus Tepidaquicella. The sequence continues at coordinate 5,726 of CAYWMV010000007.1, forward strand.
CCTTCTTTCTTTTTTGCCATTTCTTCTTATATCTTAAAATTTAATAAATTAAACATATAATATACCAATTTTTTTCTAAAAATATTACTCCCTTTTTAATCCCCTCCCGATATTCATTCCTGAAATGCAATTGTAATTATTCATAAAACATATTCATTGATACCCGGTAAATTAAAATGACGATAATGAACTTTCCGGATTTCAGTTATGAACGAACAATAAAATTAGTCGTAAAAATAAACGAATTGTTAATAATTGTATGATTTGTTATATTTAAAGTTCTATTTTTTAAAGATATAAACCCGCTCAGGCGGAGAAAAGGATACAAAAATGGCAGTTAAAGTTGGTGATAAAGCACCTGATTTTACATTAATGTCTAAAAACATAACAGGTGAACCAAAACCGGTATCACTTGCAGATTATAAGGGAAAAAATGTTGTTATATTGTTTTACCCTCTTTCATTTACAGGAACCTGCACAGAGGAAATGTGCACAATTTCAGGCGGATTCAATGAATACGCAAATCTAAATGCAGAAGTACTTGGAATCAGTGTTGACTCAATATTCACCCAGGAAGCATGGGCAAAGTCAAACGGAATTACAATTCCACTCCTCAGTGATTTCAATAAGGAAATTGCCGGAAAATATGGTGCTCTATACAGTGAATTTGTACTCGGAATGCACGGAGTAGCAAAAAGGTCAGCATTTGTAGTTGATAAAGAAGGCGTCATTCAATACACTGAAATCCTTGAAGATGCAGGAAAATTACCGAATTTCGATAAAATTAAGGAATGTCTGAAATCGTTAGGGTAATAATTTATGTTTCGTACAATTATTCCCGAAACATAAATTTAAGTGCCAATTTTGAAAAAGCATGAATATAATCAGAGATTTAAATACCGATACAGGCACATACAGTAAAAATTTTTACAACCCGGACAGTGTTGTTACGGTAGGTACCTTTGACGGTCTTCACCTTGGACACAGAAAAATAATAGATACGCTTGTAAATACCGGAAATGAGAACAATCTGCGCAAAGTTGTGGTCACATTCGAACCTCACCCAAGACTTGTTCTTAAAAAAGAAGGCAAATCCGCTGATATTAAAATCCTGACGACATTAGAAGAAAAAATCTCAAACTTTGAATTTCAGGGAATTGATACGCTATATGTAATTAACTTTACAAAAGAATTCGCATCCACCTCCGCAGTAGAATTCTATAAAAATTACCTTATTGAAAGAATAGGTCTTTCTCATCTAGTCGTCGGCTATGACCATATGTTCGGGAAAAACCGGGAAGGCAGTATAGTTACGATTAAATCACTTTCCGAACAATATAAATTCAAAGTTCAGCGGGTGGAAGAATTTAAACTGAACAGTCATATTGTAAGCAGCACATTAATAAGAAAACTCCTGCTTGAAACAAATGTAAAAGAAGCATCTGAACTCCTCGGACTTAATTACCGCCTGAAGGGCGGCGTTACAAACGGTGATAAACGGGGAATTATTATCGGATTTCCCACGGCTAATATTATTCCGTCAGATCCGGATAAGTTAATTCCAGGAAACGGAGTATATTTTGTTAAAGTTTACATAAATGACAACGAATATCTTGGAATGATGAATATCGGCTACAGGCCAACGGTAAATGACAGCGGCGACATATATCTTGAAATACACATACTTGATTTCAGCAGGGATATATACGGCGAGACAATAACAGTTGAATTTATTGATTTTTTGAGAAGCGAAAAGAAATTTGATTCACTCGACGAACTGAAAGCACAACTGATTAAGGATAAACAAACAATATTAGAGAAATCATTATTAATAAAATAAAAAATTACATTTAAAAAATGGGATTAACTAAAGAAGAAAAACTTGAAATCGTAAAAAAATTCGGTTTATCCGAAAAAGACAGCGGAAGACCTGAAGTTCAGGTGGCAATCTTAACCAAAAGAATAAACGAACTTTCCGCAACACATTTCAACAAAAATAAAAAAGACAATCACTCAAAAACCGGTTTGTTGAAAATGGTAGGCAAAAGAAGAAAACTATTAAGATACCTCGAAAACAAAGACATAGCCAGGTACAGACAGATTGTCAAAGATTTAGAATTAAGAAAATAAAAGAAAGGGTTTTTACCGGGTAACGGTAAACCTTTGTAGAAAATAAAACAGAAAGACCAAAATGATATTTAGAAAAAGTATCGAACTGGGAGCAAAAACTCTCACACTCGAAACAGGTAAAGTAGCAAAACAGGCAAGCGGCTCGATACTTGCTTATTACGGTGACACGGTAGTATTGTGTACAGCCGTAGCCAAAGATAAACCAACCGAAGGACAGGATTTTTTTCCTCTTTCAGTTGATTACAGGGAAAAATCTGCATCAGTAGGAAAAATTCCCGGCGGATTTTTTAAAAGAGAAGGAAGACCTTCAGATAAAGAAGTTTTATCGGCAAGATTAATAGACAGGCCAATCAGACCGATGTTTACTGATGGGTTTATGAACGAGACTCAAATCATATGCAGTATATATTCATCCGACGGCGAATATGACCCAGATGTAATAGCAGCAGTAGGTGCATCAGCAGCATTGCTGATTTCCGAAATTCCGTTTGAAGAACCGGTTTCCGAAGTCAGAGTAGCAAGGACAAACGGTGATTTCATTATCAATCCCTCATTCAAACAACTCGACGAAAGTGATTTCGATATAACAGTTGCCGGAACAATTGATTCCGTAGTAATGGTGGAAGGTGAAGCCAGAGAATTGTCAGAAACCGACATGATAGAGGCAATTAAATTTGCACACAAATACATCGTAGAGTTATGCAATCTTCAGAAAGAACTGGCACAAGAAGCCGGAAAACAGAAAATGAAAATAGAGCCGGGTGAAGATATAACGGAAATGACAAATGAAATCATTTCCATGTGCGAAGAAGAAATTAAGACACTTCACAGGTCATTTCTGGCAAAGACAGAAAGACGTGACAAAATTCACGAAATAAAAGAAAAGATAAAAACAGCACTCGCAGAAAAATATCCGGAAAAAGAGAATATAATCAACGACATAATTGACGAAGTACAGCACAAAGACCTAAGAGAATTAATTATAAGCGAAAACAAGAGAATAGACGGCAGAGGATTAAAGGACATCAGGCCAATTACCTGCGAAGTCCCTGTTTTGCCAAGGACTCATGGTTCGGCACTGTTCACAAGAGGAGAAACGCAGAGTCTCACAACGCTTACACTTGGTACGAAAAGTGACCAGCAAATCATAGAAGGACTTGACCCTGAAGAATCAAACAAAAGATTTATGCTGCATTACAACTTCCCGTCATTCAGTACGGGTGAAGTAGGAGGCAGACCGGGTGTTAGCAGAAGGGAAACCGGACATGGAAATTTAGCAGAGCGGTCTTTGAAAAACTTATTGCCGACTGAAGAAGAATTTCCATACACAATCAGAATTGTATCAGACATACTCGAATCAAACGGTTCATCATCAATGGCGACCGTATGTGCGGGAACACTTGCATTAATGGACGGCGGAGTGAAACTGAAAAAATCCGTAGCGGGAATAGCAATGGGTCTGATTAAAGAAGATGACAGGATTGCAATTTTGTCAGATATACTCGGAGATGAGGACCATTTCGGCGACATGGATTTCAAAGTAGCCGGCACTAAAGATGGTATTACCGCAATCCAGATGGACATAAAAATCCGCGGCATTTCATTCGAAATAATGGAGCAGGCACTCTCGCAGGCAAGGGAAGGCAGACTGCACATACTGGGAATTATGGAACAGACACTGGCAGAGCCGAGAGAAGCCATTTCCCAATACGCACCGCAATTATACACGATATACGTTCCGACTGATATGATAGGACTTGTAATCGGACCCGGCGGAAAGACTATCAGAAATATTATAGCAGAAAGCAAAACTGAAATTGACATCGAAGACGACGGAAAAGTAACCATTGCCGCAGTTTCAAAAGAAAGTGCCGACATAGCAAGAAATATGATAGAAGCATTAACCGAGAAACCTGAAATCGGAAAAATTTATCAGGGTACTGTAAAAGGTATTAAAGATTTTGGTGCCTTTGTTGAAATACTTCCGGGCAAAGAAGGACTGCTTCACATATCCGAAATAGAGCACAGAAAAATTGATAAGGTTTCCGATATTCTGAAAATGGGTGATAAAATAGAAGTGAAATTAATGGGCGTTGATGATATGGGTAAATTAAAATTGAGCCGTAAAGTACTGCTTCCGAAACCTGAAAGAAAAGAAGGAGAAAGACCTCCGTCAGGAGACAGGCACAGACCTCCATCAGGAGACAGGCACAGACCTCATAAAAAGTAAAAAATAAAGAATATGAAATACGAAATAGACAAACAGAAAGACGTAACAATATTCAAAATAAAAGAAAAGAAATTAGACGCGACTATATCTGCGGATTTAAAAACCGAAATTATTTTTCTGCAGAAAGAAATTAAAAACCAGTTCATAATTGATTTAGGAGATGTAACGCAATGTGACAGTTCGGGTTTATCCTGCCTGCTTCTTTCGGAACGCATCGAACGGGAAAAAGGTAAAAAGCTTATTATACAAAACCTTAATAAAAACGTTCTTGAACTTCTGAAAATTGCCCGGCTTGACCGCGTTTTCAATCTCGATGATTCCGAATGATTGATTAACCGGATGATTGTTGTTTCTTTTATTCCGTGAACAACCTCTTCAAGCCGTACAGTTCCGTTTACGTTACTCATAAAATTATACTTCTTCCGAAGTTTCGGCTTTGGAAGTTTTTTTTGACTAAATTTTAAAATTGTTCTTTACGCCAAATACATTATTAAATTCCAGACAATTACCCGTATATAACAACATATTTTCAGACAGTGTAAATCTATTGAATCTGTGTCATCTGTGTGCTATTTTTTTATAAAATGACCCTGACAGAAAAAATAAAACACATCTGCCTTAATCACGGCTTTATTAAAGCGGGCATTTCCACTCCCTTCCTCCCTGACGAATATTCTCATCGTTTTGAACAATGGCTTTCCAAAGGGAAACACGCAAATATGTACTGGCTCGAAACGCAAAAAGAAAAACGAAAAAATGCTTCACTGATATTACCCGGTATAAAATCCGTTGTTTCCCTTGCGTACATATATGACACCCCATTTATTCACGGTGAGAGCACTCCTAAAATTTCACGGTATGCCTGGGGTTACATGGATTATCACAAATTCCTGAAAAAGAAATTAAAAAAACTCTGCGGCGAGATTAAATCCGAATTACAAAATGAATATACCGAAATTGAACTGTTATATTACGTTGACGACGGACCCATAGCAGAAAAATCTTTCGCGGTTAAATCCGGAATCGGCTGGCAGGGAAAAAATTCCATTGTAATAAATCCTGAATTCGGCAGTTTCTTTTTTCTTTGTGAAATTTTAACCAACATAAAACTTAAACCTGACGAACCTGCAGAAGATCTGTGCGGCAGTTGCAATATTTGTTCGAATGCCTGTCCGACAGGGGCGCTGGATGAGGAATACAAATTAGACGCAAACCTTTGTATAGCTTACCACAATATAGAAAACAAAAACGGCATACCCGATTACATTAACTTCAACGGCTGGCTTTTCGGCTGCGACATCTGTCAGGATGTATGTCCGTATAATAAACACGGACATTATACATCTGAACTTGATTTTTATCCGCTGTCTGAACTTTTCAACAAACCCATAACGGCGTATAAGTCCATTAATGAATCGTTATTTAATAAACTATTTACCTCTTCCCCGCTGAAAAGATTAAAATACAACAGATTCCTGCGAAACTTGAAGAAAATATCTCCGTAGAACAGTTTAAATACTGATGATTTTATAAACTTATTATTTAAATCTAATCTCCATTAAATAAGATGCTATGTCCTTTATAAAATCTTCCGTAAAGATGTATGCCAGTGACGGGTATTTGCGCAGAACGGTTTCATAATAAATATACTCTTCTAACATTTTTGAATCCGCCGCTTCCCTGAGTTTTCTGAAAACAACATTACTCATAAAATCTTTTTTTCCTTTTTTCTCAAGTTCGGTATGACTGATATATAAATTTAATATACTCTCCGATTCTTCATAATATGAACCGGGGTCATCGTCAACTCCGAATATTCTCTTATAGTCAGGCTCATTTGCCCATACCGCCTTTGTCATAGCATACATAATCCAATCCAGTTCGAATTTTAAATTAACCCCGGTAGGACTAAAACGCGTGATTTCATACTGGGGTACAAAGCACCAGTCATTAAATTCTTCACCGGATGCCCCGAATATCTTTTTCATTGCTTCAAGCAACCTCGGATTATTTCTGTTAAGGACACTTGCAATACAAATTTCCTTAATTGCGGCATCATGGTTTTTATCACAATAACAATATACTTCCGCCAGGAACCAGTGAGCCATGTAGTCAATATAATTACTCCTTATTACTTCTTCCAATAATTTCTTTCCGCGTTCAGAATCTTCAGTCAGCAGACACATTTGAGCAAGGTAAGTTTTTGCCTGATAGTACCCGGGCTCTTCTTTCAGTACAAGTTCATAATATAATTTCGCGCTGTCAAAATTTAAACCGGTAAAATATTCTTCCGCCAGATTCATTAACTCTTTCGTCCTCTTTCCAATAAGATATTCTTTTATTACCCATCCTTCCGAACCCCGGTATCTGTATAAATTGTTGCTGTTTAAATTCTCCGAATGATCTTCACATACTTTTCTGTCATTTTCCAACCAGGGCTGAATATTGTATTGAGCATTGGTATCGGACATTAATAATATTATTTCAGCGGGGGTGTGAAATTTCTGACCAAAAACATCAGAAACACAAAACAAAAATATTACAAAAACAGTTATTAATAAGTTTTTCATATTCAGATATTTTATTTGCATTTAAATTATTCAAGTATGGTCAAAATAGCAGTTCATCAATATCAGATAATTTATTTGGGATTTACTTTTATTGTGAATCATTTGTTATTTGTTCTCTGCTGTTTGTAACCGAATCCCAAAGACCTTTGACAAGTATCGTGTCACAATGTGAAGAAGATAACCTGTATTCCAGTATTTCTTTGTATTCCTGCGAATTATACCATTTGCTGAAGTCATCCCGGGTCTCAAATTTAATTATAACACAACGTGAATACCGCCATTCTCCTTCAAGTATTTCAGGTTTGTTATCAACAGCAATGTACTCACCGTTAAACTTCGAAAACACTTCTCCGGATTTCTCCACATATTTTTTGTACCCTGATTCGTCTTTGATTTTTATATTAGCAATAAAATAGTAAGGCATATATTTTTCTTATAATATATAAAAATACAAATTAGTTTTTAGTAATAAAATACTGTACGGATATAAAAAGACGAGTTTTTGCAATCCGAAATCTATACTACGTGAAAATCAGAAAAAAAAATTAAAAATAACTGTTTTGAAGAAAATTCATAATAATTATCCATGTTATAAAACTTAAAAATTTTGAAACATTATATGAAAAGAAAAGTATAATTAATTAATAGTAGAACATGGAAAAAATCGAAATAATTGATTATCAGCCTTCATTAAAGATATTCTTTGCAATTATCAATTATGAATGGCTGGAAAAATATTTTAAAGTAGAGCCGCGGGACGAGGAAATGCTGTCAAATCCCGAGAAGTTAATTCTCGATAAAGGAGGATTTATTCTCTTCGCTAAACTGAACGGCATTGTGTGCGGAACAGTCGCAATGATTAAAATCAGTGATGATGTTTTTGAAATGGCAAAAATGGCTGTGCTGGGAAATTTCAGGGGGAAGAAAATAGGTGAAAAACTCGCTATTGAAGCAATTAACCGTGCAGAAAAAGCCGGCGCCAAAAAAATAACTCTTGATACCAACAGGAGTCTCGAAGCGGCAATCAGTTTATATAGAAAACTGGGATTTAAAAAATGCAATGAAGCACAGGGTGAATCTTTATATGAAAGAGAAACCTTCAGAATGCAACTGGAAGTAAACAAGCCTGCATAAGGAGACTAATGTTTGGATTTTAAAAATCATCGGTGAACCTTAACTTAAACTTAAACTTAAACCAAAACTAAACAGTCAAACGTTGAATAAAAAGAAAGAGTTAACAGCAGAATCCAAGTATGAATTGTTGAAAACAATTTCGTATAAAATCAGAGATACGCTTGACCTCGATATTATTCTCAATCAGTTACTTGATTTGCTTGAACCCGTAATGAAGTATGATGCTGCAGGTGTTTTTGTATTAAGTCAGGATATAATTCACCCGCGTTATCACTTTCCGCAGCAGTATATTGCGGGTATTGCTCATCGCGGCTACGACAATCGTCCTCCGGAATCCGATTCGATGCTGATGGAAGGAAAAGGACTTGTGGGATATGTTATAAAATCCGGGGAAAGCCTGCTTGTACCTGATGTCAGGCTTGATTCCAGATATATAGCAGGCAGGGATAAAACAATCTCCGAAATGGTTGTACCAATAATGAAGAACGGAAAACCTATTGGAGCATTTGACGTTGAAAGTGACAGACCAAATGCTTATGATTATATCGACCTTGATATACTAAGTTTTTTTGCCGATGCAGCTGCAATTTCTATAGATAAAGCAATGCTTCATCACCAAATTCTGCGGAAGAAAATAATTGAGGAACAATTGCATGTTGCAGGCGAAGTGCAGACAAGTCTTTTACCCGCAGTCCCCCCGAAAGTTAAGGGATATGAGTTTGCAGGAATATGCATCCCTACTTACGAAATTGGGGGCGATTATTTTGATTATTTTAAACTGGATGAAAATAATATTGCCGTTACAATTGCCGACGTATCGGGAGACGGAATTCCGGCGGCACTGATTATGGCTGCATACAGGGCGCTTCTTCACTCACATTCCAAGAATATAAAAAATCCATCGGATTTAATGACTCTGATTAATAATCATCTCTCGGAATATACACGAAAAAGAGATTTTATAACTGCTTTTTACGGTATAATAGATATCAGAAAAAATTGTATGACTTACACAAACTGCGGGCATACTGCGCCGCTGGTTGTAAGAGTTAACGGTGAAATCGAAGATTTGAAAACGGGGGGACCTTCGCTTTGTCTTGTCGAAAATGTAAAATTTAAAACAGCCGATGTAAAATTATACAGCGGAGATAAATTTGTTTTATACACTGACGGAGTAACCGAAATTTTCAATAACAACAGCCAGGAATTTGGTCAGGATAAACTTATTGATGTCATAAAAAAATATCCGGGGGAATCCGCTCAATCTCTCATTAAAAAAATCGAGTCGGAAACAAAAAATTACAGCAAGGATGAATTTTATAATGATGATTACACGCTTGTAGTTGTCGGATGTCAGTAACCGGCAATCAGTGCCTTTTTACTGTTTAAAATAATAAGTAAAAGTCATAATTAAATTATTCCCGATGTTTATTCCATACGGGAACACTATTATACTTACGGGTACACTGGATACAGAATTCCGGAGTAGTTGAATAGTATAAGAAATAATATTTGATTTTATATCGGAAATTTTCTTGTTAATTTTGTAGATGAATTTAATAGACGGAGATAAAGCATTATTACTATACGACAGGATATTGGAATTAAAGAACAATAATTCTGATTATTTTTCAAAGGTTACCAAATACAGGCAAATACTCGAATCCGTCTTCAGGGGACTCACAAAAAACGAAAAACAGGCATTCTCGGGACTCTACAGCAGAATACTTTTCATCACAGAAAAATACGGTACATCTCCGTCAATTAATAATCACATTCACGGTTTCAGAAAATATGCAAACTCAATTGTTCATTCGGACAATTATCACCCGATTAATCCGTCCGGCGATGAACTTAAATGCATAAAATCCCTTTCCGAAATCATAAGTTACTTTTCAGGCAAACCTGTCGCTAATGAGATAAATTCGGTTTTACAAAATACCGGAGTAACGGGTTTCGATGAAGTAAAACATTCCGAAAGAAATCTGATTTCATTTATTCAGGCAGTTACACTTCACGTATCAGATGAAAAAAAATCAGTAAACGGAAAATCATTTTTTACGGTAAAACTCGAAAGCGAGGATGAACCCGGACAATTTTTTCTTAATATATATCATCCCTTTTTATATCTAAGAACAGCACTGAAATATCTGTCTTCCCTGAATATCTTCAACATAATTCAGTCAAAAGGGAATAAAGGAGTTTTTAATGTGACTCCCGACACCCTGATTGTTCTCGAGCCTGATTATCTTGTTGAATCAAAAGCGGTAGCAGATTGTTTTCAGATGAAGGGAACATCTTACCTTTTATATTTCATTGATAAATTTATTCCTACCGATTCCTCACCCGCTATGCTGACAGGAAACATAGTTAATAATATTCTTGATTCTTTCATTGTTAATCCAAAAAGCGATTTTGAAAAAGAGTTTGCCAGTTCCTTTGATATGCTGCAGGCAATTAAACTTTCAAAGGAAGAAATGGAAAAAATTAAGGATAACATAAAAGAGAAACATTTAGTCAATATAAAGGATTTTGGTACTTATGTAAAAAATAAAACAATAACTATAGAACCGACATTCATAGCACCGGAATTCGGACTGCAGGGGCGGATGGATGTAATGCTTGAATCGGGAACAAATAATAAAGAAATAATAGAACTGAAATCAGGAAGTTTTCCGAATTATGATACGTGGTTTAACAATAAAATGCAGGTAACCGCATATAATCTGATTCTCGACGCAGTTTTTACCAACCGAACAGGATTAAGTTCAATTTTATATTCAAAAGCAGATAAAAATTATTTAAGAAATGTTCCCAAAGACAGGGGACTTTACGGAGCACTGCTGAACATACGAAATCAGATTGTTGACGCCGAACTCAAACTCGCACTGAAAGATTTTTCTGTTTTAAATGAACTGGTAAAATTCAGGTATTCCGATTATCCCTCATTTATTTCAGTAAAATTTTCGGATTTCATCAATACAATTAAGAAGTCATCAGAAACAGAAAAATTATATTTCAAGTATTATACTGCCTTTGTAATAAACGAATTAAAAACCGCAAAGACAGGCTCAGATGATTCTTATGAGGGGGGCTGCAACGGATTTGCATCTCTCTGGCTTGATACTTTTCTTGATAAAGAAGAAAATTCCGGAATACTCGATAACTTAACATATGATAAATATTCATCAAAGACAGATGAGTATATATTCAACCGTATAGAGCCGGATGAGGTTACAAATTTCCGTGAAGGTGATATCGGAATAGTCTATCCGAAAAATCCTTCAGTTCCATCACCCGTTAAGGCACAGATACTTAAATGTACATTAAGCGGTTTAACGCGTGACAAGGTATGTATCAAATTAAGAAACAAGCAGGTTAAGGAAAATATTTTTACAGGGGAAACTCTTTTTGCCGTTGAACATGACATATTCGAAGCAAATTTTAAAAATCAGACTCAGTCTTTATTTGCATTTCTCAAAGCAGAAAAAAGAAAGAAAGATATCCTGCTTTGCAAAATAAAACCGTCTGTCAGCAAAAAAAGTTATAACAATCCGAAGTTAAATGACAACCTTAACCGGATTATTGCAAAATCCAAATCCGCGGATGATTATTTTGTTTTGCAGGGACCTCCGGGTACGGGCAAGACCTCAAGAGCCCTTATGCTTATGTTATCCGAAACAATGAAGGACAATCCAGGTTCCGATATAATTATTCTCGCATATACTAACAGAGCTGTAGATGAAATTTGCGGACATCTGAAAAGGGGAATGAAATTAATTTCAGATTCAGGAATTAAATCCGTTATGAAAAATTATCTGCGCCTCGGTAATGATAATGTTGAGGATGAAAATTTATTTCAGAATTTAACCGCGGATAAAACACCAGGGAAGGCAAAGGACGTTGTTTCAAAAAGAAAAATAATAGTTTCGACCGTTCATTCCTTTCTCGGGAAATTTAATGAACTGGCTCAACTGAAAAATCCGGATATTGTTTTCGTTGACGAGGCAAGCCAGATTGTCGAACCCCAATTAATAGGAATTCTTTCAAAATGCAAAAAATTTATTTTACTCGGTGACCATCTACAATTACCTGCAGTTGTTCAGCAGAATGCAAATCATTGTTTTGTCGAAGAAAAATTACTGAACAATTCCGGTATTTATTCATTAAGCAGTTCGCTGTTTGAAAGATTTTTCCTGCAGTGCCGGAAGCACGGATGGAAGGATTCATACGATACACTCGAATACCATTACAGAATGCACACTGATATTGCAGATTTAATCAGAGGCAATTATCAGGCAGAACTTTTTCAGGGAAAAGAATCGCAATCGTCTTCACAAAAGGTTTATAATATTAATTCAGATAATCCAGTAGAAAAAATTCTCGCTTCATCGAGAGTTATTTTTATTCCAACCGGCATTGTAAGGGAAAACAAACATAACTCGGTTGAGGCTATAAGAGTAAATATTTTGCTTAAAACCATAAAAGCGGTTTATGCGGAAAAATTTACCGGGGAAACGGCAGGAGTTATTACTCCCTGGAGAATGCAAATAAGTAAGATTAAAAGCCGCATCGAAGACGAGAAACTGATTGAAAAAGTAACAATTGATACTGTCGAAAGGTTTCAGGGCTCTGAACGGGATATAATCATCATGTCTCTTGCCGTTTATAACAGGGCACAACTGGAAAATCTGCAATCATTAAACTTCGATAAAACAGTTGACAGAAAACTTAATGTTGCACTATCCCGTGCAAAAGAACAGATTATTATTCTTGGATGTGAGGAAGTTCTTTCATCTTCACCCCATTATTCGGCAATAATAGATATTATTAAAGATAAAAACGGATATGTTTCCAATGTTGACATCTTTAATAAATAATAAAAAACACCTGTAATTATTTAACCAAAATCATTTTAATCAAAGAGTTATAATTTCCTGATGTAAGTTTGCAGAAATATATACCCGTTGAAAGATTAACGGAATTCCAGTCTGCTTCATATTCACCTGCCTTATGGAAATTATTTATTAAGGTGACAAGTTCTCTTCCTCTGATATCAAAAATCTTAAGGTTAACAATACCGTCATTGGCAATACTGAATCTGATTTTTGTAGATGAATTAAACGGATTCGGATAATTTTGTTTTAAATCATACTCCGCAGGAGTTTCGGTCCAGACAATATGTGTAGATAGACCAAGAGTAAAAGATATTAATGAATCTATTGCCGAAATATTAAATATATTCAGTCCGCCCTGCGAGCCGTCGTATAAAAACGGTGAGGGATTGGTGGTATAATTTATTTCCGTTCTTCCATAGGTGGCGGAATAATTTGCCGAGCCCGGGCTTCCGTTTGAAGTTAGAGTTCCGTTTGGTCTGTATGCATAAACTTCATCAGGCGGTCCGTTTGCATTTCCGTTCAATGTTGAATTAATTCTGTAGATAATCATTCCGTCACCCGGAAGACTGTTTTCGAAAATCGTCAGTCTTCTTCTGTATTCAACAACAAAATATTCAATCGTAGAATGCGGAGATAATATTTTATAGCAGTTATTGGCAGAGTTTATTAAAGGTTTTAAAGTGTACGTTCCGGGTGCTGAAATAACGGGAATGTTATTTATCCAGGTACCGTATTTCCATTTCATATGAGCACACATATGCTGAGGAGGATTACGGTTATTATCCATTATATCCCATCTGTAAACCGGATTAATACCGTTGCTTGTATAATGATATAAATCAGGTGCACCAAGAGAATGAAACATTTCGTGACACAGCACTCCTACACCGCTTGATTTCAGACTATTCTGCAACTGAAAATTATAATCGTACACTCTTTTATTGTTAATATTAACAGTCTGTGTATATAATGCCCATCTGTGGGGCCATAGCAAATCCGCCCATGCCGTTGAACTGCCGTAAATAATAAAGCAGACATTATCTACTTTTCCGTCATTATCTCCATCAAGATTCAATGTATCCGATACCTGCGGGGCAATATATAACACTGCATTTTTCAAAAGAGTATGTTCTCTTGAAGTTTTATTGGAACTTGTATAACCGATTGGATTATTTACAGAATCATATGGTTTATAGTAATTCCGAACATACTGGTCCTGATATGAAATAACCGTGGAACCCGGAGGCGCAGGATACCGGTAAGAAAAAATAGAAAGAGAATTATATGATGCTTCACGGAAATAATTCAGCATTGAATTTTTATTTGCGGAATCGTTATTAAATAAGAGGTGATAATATAAAGATAAATCAGTGAATTCGGTTTCGTCCGCAAATCTAATAAATATAATCAGATTTCTTATCGTTCCTGTTTTAGGTGCATCGCCCATATCTTTCGGAGAGTTACTGTAAAATTCATTCCTTTTCTGCTGAATCTGTTCCGCGGGAATGTGTAAACCGGGTAAAATACCAACTGCATAAGGATTGACGTATCCGACTGCATAATTCGATGCAGTCAGATTAGTTCCGTCTAGAACCGCATAAACATAATAACCTGTTTTCGGATTCTGTAGAATCGTAAAACCGGTTGCATCGTGTATATAATTATAAAATTCATCTCCGCTTATGAACAGATTAAGTTTCATTCCGTCAGGCTGATATAACGTAACGGGTTCTTCGTAAATCGGTGCAGAAAGCAGCAATCCAGGGAGAAAGAACAAAAGAAATAAATAATATTTCATATAATAAAATTGTTTAAAACAAAATTAAGAAACGCAGTAACAAGAGGCAAGGGAGAGTTGCAAACAATTAAAATTATTTGTTTATAATTAATCAAATCAGGTGTCTAACCTTGAATACATTGCTTGCTTGAAAAATGTATATTGTTCTTAAAATTATTTTTTTTGGTTTTTTAGTAAATTTTAAAATAAACGGGCAATAAGTTTTAAAAAGGATAATTTTCACTATCGGAACCCTGTCATAAAATGCGGATTAATTTTTCACTTGAATTTTAATTAAAATAAAATATACTTTATAAAAAGCACAGCAATTGGGACATTTAGAAACATATTTATATCTCAAAAAAAATCAAAAATTAACAGAAAGGGTTATAATGAAAAATCTAATTGTTTTTTTCGTCATTGTTTTGTTTTTCTGTGTTAATATGTACGCACAGGAATACAGAGCGGATATATCGGGACCTTTCGATGAAAAAGGAAATTATTCCCCTGTCGAAACAA
Organism: uncultured Ignavibacteriaceae bacterium; assembly: GCA_964459055.1. Taxonomy (GTDB): domain Bacteria; phylum Bacteroidota; class Ignavibacteria; order Tepidaquicellales; family Tepidaquicellaceae; genus Tepidaquicella. Next base: position 20,984 of record CAYWMV010000007.1, read on the forward strand.
ATAATCCCACTTTAAAAAATATTGATGAAATGAATTCGGGAATGCAGACTGATGAATACGGCTTGTTTAATGCAAACGCTAATCTTGTACTTACATTAGGTCAATATGCTGCAGCCGGCGGAGTGCAGAACGAAAATGTTGACGGAAGCGTTGAAGCATGGATTTACTGGACCGGCGGAAGTTCCACTCCGGTAATCTTTGCAAAAGGGGATGCCACAAATGTCGGAATATATTTCGGGATTTCAACTTCTAGCGGCAATGTTCTTTTTGTAAGGTTCGGCAATAATGCTTCAATTAATACAGGCGGTACTGCAATTACACAAAATGCCTGGCATCACGTGGCGTGTACCTGGACTGGCGGAGCAGGTAATTTTACAGTAAATTTTTATGTTGACGGTTCTCATAGCGGCTCATCAGTTACTAACGCAGGAACGTGGAATCTCACATCCGATTCTGCAACTGTCGGTATTTCAAAAGGATTTTCCGGTTCAAGCAGTTTTGTCGGAAAAATTGATGAATTACGCTACTGGGATGATGTAAGAACGCTTGCTGAAATACGGGATAATCGTTTTGTAGGTCTTGGAGACGGCAGCGGTGCTAATACCGGTAATGCAATTACTTCCTCATCTCATTACACCAGCATAAATAATTCCTGGAATTTTAATTCAGGATCACCCTTCTCGGATGTGTTTGGAAGTAATACGATGTACGGCAGGCTGGGTGCAGAAGGACAATACGTTTCAATGTTCGGTGTTCCTATTCCGTACAATTTTGCACTTAAACTGAACGGAGGTACTAACGACTATGTGGTAATTCCTCATTCCACTGCATTTAATCAGACTTCAGCAGGAGGACTGGATGCATGGATTTATCTTACAACATCAAGTGTTTTAAATACAATTATTTCAAAAGGAACAACTTTTGCAAATCATAACTTTGCATTCTACGTTACAAACGCAAATAAACTTGGATTAAATATTGGAGCTCATAATTATATAAGCACGGGACCTACAGTATTTACAACAGGAAAATGGTATCATGTAGCGGCTATGTGGACAGGCGGACCGAACTTTACGGTAAAATTATATGTAAACGGACAATTGGATTATGAGTCAACATTCAATCTTGCAATGCCGACTAATACAGATCCTGCTATAATTGGCAAATATTACTCTGCATCAGGATATTTTCAGGGATATATAGACGAAGTAAGGTTATGGAGTACTGCTCTAACTCAGGCGCAATTGCAGCGTTATATGTTTAACTCCTGCAGGGCATCGTCAATGCCGTCCACAATGGTTGCAGCGTGGAATTTTGACGGCAATTTACTGAATCGCGGAAGTGCAACAGGTATAAATGGTTCCTTTAATTCGGGCGGAACCAATAACTGCAGATTCAGTGCTTATTCCAACGAAACTACTGCAGGAATACTTTCCGCATCGTTTGATGCACACGCAACAGTTATTAACAGAAATCTTTCCACTAATCCGTTTCCGCAGAGTTTTTATATGAGAACGCCCAATAAACCTATCGCTGATAACACAACTACAAAAGATACTGTTTATGTTTCACCGTTTGCGGCATTAACAGCGCTCGAGGTTTTTGTTGCACTGCAGCATACTTATGCCGCTGACCTCGATATAGTATTAAGGGCACCGAACGGCACAACAAGGGAATTATCAACCGATAACGGAGGAAGTTCAACGGGCGGTTACCGGACTTTCTTTATTGACGGACAGAATAATGTTAATACTGCAGGTTTCTTCGCACCGTTTTCACATCTTGCGGGACCAGAAGTAACAATGGGTAATTTCGGCGGAACTAATGTTCACGGAAACTGGATACTTGAAATAACAGACGACCTCGGCGGATTAACAGGTACAATACTCGGATGGGGTATCAGATACAATAATATTACGACGGGAATCGAACCAATTGTCAATAATCCGGAGACTTACAGTTTAAGCCAAAATTATCCGAATCCGTTTAATCCTTCAACAACAATCAGGATCCAGTTGCCAAAAGAAGGTGACGTAAGTATAAAAGTATTTGATATGCTCGGAAGAGAAGTATCTGTTATAATAAACGGATTTATGAAATCAGGAACTTATGATATTACGTTCGACGCATCAACTCTCGCAAGCGGAACATATTTTTACAGAATGCAAGCCGGCGATTTTACCGATATTAAGAAAATGGTAGTCCTGAAATAGTTAGAAAATAGTAATAGAATATAGTAATAGTAGAAATAGCCCGATGCTGAAGAAGTATCGGGCTTTTTCATATTCAAACATTATATCGTTATTCCATTTTCCCATCCGCTAATCCTCTCTTCCACTCATTCACCCATTCACTCATTCACCCATTCACTCATTCACTCATCCACTACTGAATCACAGTTTTGCAAACAGGAAAACACAATTAAGAACATCCAGATAGAATGTATTATGTTTCATTTCGCCCGTATAATAAGTTACATAAATACGGAGTTTGAAAAATTTTCCCTCTCTGTCAAGGTAAAAATATTCTGAACTGATATTTGTTTTTAATTTTTCAAACACTTCTAACATATCTATATAAATTGTATCAATATATGTTTTTCCCGAGTCGTTTGAAAATGATATATCTATTTTTTTTGTTCCTGTATCTTTTTGAACTTTAAACACATCGTTATTAAAATACGAAACTGATTTTACAGTGTCAGAAGATTCATAATTCCTGAAATAATAAACATAATTGTATCCGCTGACATCAATCCGGGATAAGTCTTTAGACCTGTATTCGTAATTATTGTCAAATACTTTTATTTTATTCGGATTGTATTCCAGACCCATATATTTCATTATTTCAGTTTCGGAGTTATAAACAAATTTTTTGCTGCCGTCCGCCTTAGCAAAAGAATCGAGCGGAATATCAAACCACATCTGAATTTCAGAATACTGTTTTCGCATTTCAAGAAAACCAAGAATAGAGAATATATTATCGCTATCTTCCGGGCTGACTGTTGTATTTGTTTTTGTGATTTTCCCGTCAACGAGAATAGTATTTTTTGTTAACAGATTTTCAAACCTACCGAGTTGATTATTCAAAGAAACGGAAAATGCGCCCCATGGACCGAAAGAGGCAAGCAATATAATAATGAATAATGAAATCGGAATTATTTTGATATTTTTTTCTTTACTGAATATAAAATACAAAGCAATGCCTGTAAGCCATAAAGCGGCAACAAATATATAATATCGGTTTTCGGTTATACCGTATTCCGAAATACGTTTGAGAATAGCCGTATAAAGAAGAATAATTAAAGGTATTAATATGAAATAGAAAACTTTTCCGAAAATCGATATCCACTTATTATTTTCGGTGTTTTTTATAGGGTGAACAAGCAGTAATGCAAAAATACCTGCAATGGAAAATCCGATAACAAGATTTGAAACCCATCCAACAGGCAGTTGCCATGCAAGAATTATTTTACCTGTGTACAGATAAAGAATAATAAGGTAAACAACAACAATCGGGATTGCTACATACTGTGTGAAAATTTTCAGTGCATTGGGGTAGGTTGTAATTTCATCTTTCTTTTTAGGAACACCTGAAAGAAAAAACCAGGTATTAAAAATACCAACTATAATAAAAAACAACTGCAGGTACCTTTCTTCTTTAATGTCCATATTAAATAATTTATCAAAAGATACCAATGCTATCGCCAGACCGGCATATAACACCAGAGAATAAAAAGCAGAAATTAATATTCGCAGAAACAATTTAAGATTAAAGTCCCAGAAATTTGAAAATATGTGTTTTCCTTCATCTTTTTTAAACACAGAAAAAGAAACAAGCAGGTGAGCCGCGGTAAAATACATCATAAATCTTGAAGCGTCGTAAAAATTCTCTTCGCGTGACATTATAAAATAAAACACTGCAAGCAGAATTATACCAGATGCCTGTAATATAAATGAAATTTTTTCTGTATGATTATAACTTTCGGAAAAAACAGCAAGTGCAAATAAGAGAGGTATCCCGATTGATGCTGCCATGGCACCGTTCAGCAGGCGAAAATAAGTAATGTTCTGATCCGAATTTAATTCGGCAAACCATATCATAATTACGGTGAGCAGAACAGCAGTAAGAATAACTAAGGGAAATCTCTTAAATGTTTTTATGGATTCGTTATACAGATTGGATACTGAGGGCAGTTTCATATTTTAAAGTTTTATATTAGTTTACGGTACAAATCAGGAGAAGTTGTATATTTACGGATAACTTATTTCTAGAATAAATTTACAGTTCTTTCTGTTTGAATTTAAGTTAAAATAAATTAATCATAAATTAAACAAAAAAACACATATATGAAAAAATGGACTTTGAGAAACAAGCGGGCGCTTGTAACAGGCGGAACAAAGGGAATAGGAAAGGCAATCGTAGAAGAACTTGCCCTGCACGGTGCGGAAATAACATTCATTGCCAGAAGTAATGAAAATATTAAACCGCTGGAAATATCATTATTGGAAAAGGGATATAAAGTTAAGGGATTTGCAGCCGATTTAAGTAAAAGCAAAGAGCGAATAAAATTTTTCGAATATCTGCCTTTAATCTGGGATAAATTCGATATTCTGATAAATAACGTCGGAACAAACATAAGAAAAAAAACTACAGAATATTCGGATGAAGAGTTTGAGACGATTATTCACACAAATTTATTTAATACATTTGATATGTGCAAAAAATCCTATGACTTTCTTGTAAAATCCGGTGACGGTTGTATTGTTAACATTTCTTCTGTAGCGGGAATCGTACATGTGAGAACGGGTTCTCCGTACGGAATGACAAAAGCCGCGATAAACCAATTAACAATAAATCTCGCAGTGGAATGGGCTCCGGGAATTCGTGTTAATGCGATTGCTCCGTGGTACACGGATACACCCCTTGTTGAAAAACTTTTAAAAGACGACAAATATTATGCGGAGGTTATGAAAAAAACTCCGATGAAACGAATTTGCAAACCTGAAGAAATTGCATCGGTTACCGCTTTTCTGTGCATGCCCGCCGCATCATATCTCACCGGTCAGTGTATCGCCGTTGACGGCGGATTTTCCGTTTACGGTTTTTGAAGATTGGACATGTTAAGATTAAAGACAGTCTGAAAGACTGTCTTACTTTTTTATTTGTTTTTTTGAATTTTTTAAATCCTCCGTAATATATAACTTGAATAAATAATCTTAATTTTAACCCTAATAATTATGGCAAAGAAATATCAAAATTTTATCAACGGCGTATGGAAAGACGCATCAACGGGAAACTTTTCCGAAAACAGGAATCCTGCCGATAAAGATGACTTAATCGGATTATTTCCAAGTTCCGACGAAAACGATGTCAGGCAGGCAGTTGCGGCTGCACGTGAAGCATTTAAAAAATGGCGGCTCATTCCTGCTCCTAAAAGAGGTGATGTACTGAAAGCCGTTGGTGATATTATGCTCGAACGAAAAGATGAAATATCATTTGAAATGACACGTGAAATGGGAAAGGTTTTCGCGGAAACAAAGGGCGATACACAGGAAGGCATAGATACAGCTTACTATGCAGCCTCGGAAGGAAGAAGACTGTTTGGATATAACGCTCCCAGCGAACTGAAAAATAAAATGAATCTTAGTTTCAGAACTCCGATTGGTGTCGCAGGAATTATTACACCCTGGAATTTTCCGATGGCAATTCCAACCTGGAAAATATTTCCCGCACTCGTATGCGGAAACACTGTGGTCTTTAAACCGGCTGAACTTACTCCTAAAACCGCCACAACTCTTGTCGAAATAATTGATGAGGCAATGAAGAAAGTTCTCGGAAACGAATATATTCCGGGGGTTTTAAATCTTGTTCACGGTAAAGGACGTGTCGTAGGTGAAGAGTTGCTTGCCAATCCTGATATTGCTTTGATTTCATTTACCGGCTCCACTGAAGTCGGAAGAAGAATCAATGAAGTAGGCGGCAAGATGCTTAAAAGAGTATCTCTCGAACTCGGCGGAAAGAATGCACAAATTGTTATGGACGATGCCAATATTGACCTTGCTCTTGACGCAGTTTTATGGGGTGCATTCGGAACTACAGGTCAGAGATGCACTGCAACTTCGCGTTTAATTCTTCACAAAGATATTCACGATAAGTTTATTGATAAACTAGTTGAGCGTGTTAAGAAACTGAAACTCGGTTATGGAAATGATAAAGGTATTGATGTTGGTCCCTGCGTAAGTGAAGCACAGGGAAATACTGTTCACTCTTATGTCGAAATCGGAAAGAACGAAGATAAGGCTACTTTGCTTGTAGGAGGTGAATTTGCAACCGAAGGAAATCTTGCAAAAGGATGGTTCTACAAACCGACAATATTCACGGGCGTTACAAGAAATATGAGAATTGCAAAAGAAGAAATTTTCGGACCCGTGCTTTCAGTAATAAAATGCGGCAGTCTTGAAGAAGCAATAGATATTCTCAATGACACTGAATACGGTTTGTCCTCGAGTATATTTACAAATAATGTTAATGATGCATTTACTGCGGTACGGGACATTCAGGCAGGTATTACTTACATTAACGGCGCCACAATCGGTGCAGAGGCACATATGCCCTTCGGCGGCGTGAAAGGAACCGGCAACGGACACCGAGAAGGCGGCTGGACAGTATATGATTTCTACTCGGAGTGGAAAGCTGTTTACATTGACTATTCCGGCAAGTTACAGCGTGCCCAAATAGATAATTATTAATTTTTTTTCACATAGATAATACTGATGAGACTGATATTCGCTGAAAACCGTGTATATCTGTCAAATCTGTGTTATCTGTGTGATTTCTTTTATCAGAGTTTTTTTAAAAAATGTTTAAAAAAATAACCCCTCTTCCCGACGAACAATTACTTAAAGTCTATGACGATACTCCCCTATGGTCTGCACCTTTTGGTATGACATTACTAGACACAATTAAATACAAGAAAAACATTAATATTCTCGATATCGGAAGCGGATGCGGATTTCCCATGCTGGATGTTGCAATGAGATTTGGCAGCACCTGTAAAGTTTACGGAATTGATAATTGGGCACCAGGGGTAAAAAAAATAAATGAAAAAATTTCCGTTTTAAAACTCATTAATGCCGAAATAATACAGGGTAATGCGGAAGAACTACCTTTTGAAAACGAATTTTTCGGACTTATAATATCCAACAACGGGCTAAACAATGTTGAAGATACTGACAGAGTTTTATCCGAATGTCACAGAACACTGAAACCCGACGGACAGTTTGTATTTACTTTTAATTTACCGGGGACAATGTCGGAATTTTACGATGTATTCAAGGAAATACTTAATGAGAAAAAAATGGCACCGGAACTGAAACTTATAGATAAACACATCAAGAAAAAAAGAAAAACGGTATCTGAAATGTCCGATATTTTAAACAAATATAAATTCACAGAATGTAGTTCGGAATGTAACTCTTTTGATTATTATTTCAATGATGCCGAATCAATGTTCAGTTACTCTATGATTAGAGAATACTTTCTTCCAGTGTGGCTTCAAATTTTAAAAGAAAAAGACAGGAAAACAATATTTTCCGAAATATCAAAAAGATTAAACGATAAATATAAACCAATTATACTTACAATACCTTATGCCTGCTTCAATTGTGAAAAACAATCAAGGTAAAATATTTCCCCTTCTCCGGCAGTTTTTAAAAAAATGAAAATAAAAAATCACCACGTTTTATAAGTAAAAAGTTCGGAATAAAGGACTGCTTTATATCCGAGGTCATTGGCGAATCTTCGGGGTTTGGCAAAGTCGTCAACAGAAATGTAAGGTAAATACTTCTTCACCTGCCAGCTGAATTCCTTCCCTTTTAATATCCCGCCTGACATATTCAAGGGGTCTTTAACTATACGATCGAGAGTAACAAGATAAAAATCCCCTACCGGGTCAAATCCGTGAAAATGCACAACATATATTCCGCTGCCTGAGCCCCACTCATAAGTGTACAGCGTATTATTGTTTGCCATATAATATTTATTCTGAGGAGTAACAAGTTTTGGAGGCTCTTCGGTGCTCAAATACAGTGTAGAACCCGGATATGTATAGTTATAATTTTCAAATCCAAGTCCGTTCTTTTTATATCCGTAACCTGTCACTTTTAACCTGTAGCCAAGTTGCATATTTTGCGGAACCATAACTCTTGTTGAGATTAAGTCTCCTTCCGTAGAATTTATCAGTACTTCTGCATTTCTGTGAAGCGATAAGAAATTTGCAAATACATTAAATCCTTTTCGGCTATAATCGCCCTGCGGAAGATAAATGTTGATGTATGATGTTACCGGCGTCGTATAATATGCGGCAGAATCAAATATTACATTCTGTGGAAAAAACCCTTTTGATAAAATTATCGGACGCTCGGAATATTTTTCATATTTAGTCTGCGATTTCTCAAGATACATTATTCTTCCGTTAAGTGAACTCAAATATGAAGGATAATCAATTGTAATTAATTTCGACTGTTCGCTTGCGGATGCATATACATCTGAAGAGGTAAACACTTCATCACTCAGAAATTTCAGAATCGCTGTTCTTCCGGACGGAACTTTCAGAAAATCTACCCGTACGATTTCAGTATTTATGTTTCTCGAAGACACAGTTCCAAGAAGAAAAATTTCCGGGTTGAGTATTGTCATATTGTGGTATAAAACGGAAGTTGAACCTGCCTCATCATGTACAAAAAGATTGTAAGGCATTTTACTCGTACTTACTCTGAAATAACCTTTTTCGTTTGTTGTTGCTGAACCGCCGTTTGAAATGGTCACCGTAATGTTAGGAACGGGAAACCACCTTTCGTCAAGAAGTCTTCCCTCTATGTTATATGAAAACAGTGCTCCCGAAAAGACTAATAACATTATACTGACATTTATTATCCTCATTAACATAATTTATATTTTTGATAATCTTTCAATTTCATCTCTTAATTCCGCCGCCCTTTCGAATTCAAGGTCTTTTGCCGCATTAATCATTTCTTCCTTAAGTTGTTGTATTAAATTTACTTTTTCTTCCTCGGATATTTTCTTAAAAATCGGTTCCGTTACAGTGCTGAACGATGATTCTTTTTTCATTTCTTTCTTTCGTTTTTCATACTTCTGTCTTGAATCCGCAACCACAGTGGTTGACATTATTTCCTCGTAGGTTTTATAAATTGTTTTAGGTTCAATTTTATGTTTCTTATTATATTCCTGCTGTACTTTTCTTCTGCGGTTTGTTTCCTCAATTACTTTTCTCATAGATTCCGTAACCTTATCGGCATACATAATAACAAGTCCGTGAGCATTTCTTGCCGTTCTGCCTGCTGTCTGAAGCAGTGATTTTTCCGAACGCAGAAATCCTTCCTTATCGGCATCAAGAATAGCTACAAGAGATACTTCGGGTAAGTCAAGACCTTCTCTCAAAAGGTTAACTCCGACAAGAACGTCAAAATTACCAAGCCGCAAACCGCGTATAATATCCACTCTGTCGAGCGATTCAACTTCCGAATGCATATATTTTACTTTTACTCCGATATTTGCGAGATAGTCGGTCAGATCTTCGCTCATTCTTTTTGTAAGAGTGGTAACAAGCACCCGTTCTTTTGCCTTTGCGCGTTTTCTTATTTCTCCAAGCAGGTCATCAATCTGATTTTTAACCGGTCTAACCTGAATTTCAGGGTCAAGCAGCCCTGTAGGTCTTATAATCTGCTCCACAACCGAGCCTCCGCTTTTTTCAAGTTCATAATCCCCCGGTGTTGCGCCGACAAATATTACCTGATTTACCATTTTCTCCCATTCTTCAAATTTCAGGGGACGGTTATCAAGTGCCGAGGGGAGTCTGAAGCCGTGCTCGACAAGCGTTGACTTTCGCATTCTGTCTCCATTGTACATTGCTCTGATTTGCGGAACGGTAACGTGCGACTCATCTATTATAAGCAGGTAGTCATTCGGAAAATAATCAAAAAGGCAGGCAGGTCTCGAGCCGGAAGGTCTTCCGTCCATATGTCTTGAATAATTTTCTATCCCCGAGCAGTAACCGACTTCCTTTATCATTTCTATATCAAAAATTGTTCTCTGCTCAAGTCTCTGGGCTTCTATCAGTTTCCCTTCCCTATACAGAAAATCAACCTGTTCTTTCAGTTCTTCTTTTATTAATTCTACTGCCTTCTCAATTTTTAGGGGATTTGTTACGAAATATTTTGCGGGATATATGGAAACGATTTCATCTGCCTTTATTGATTTTCCGGTAAGTGCATCAATGTAAGATAATCTTTCTATTTCATCTTCAAAAATTTCCACTCTTATACCTTCCTCGAGTTCATAGGCAGGTATCACTTCAACAATATCTCCCCTCACTCTGAAAGTTCCTCTTTTGAACTCAACATCATTTCTAACATAATGAATATTGACAAGTCTCTGCAGAAGTTTTTTTCTGGTTATCTTGTCACCTTTTTTCAGAATCAGAACCTGTTCCGCATATTCCTCGGGGGCTCCGATTCCGTATATGCAACTCACGGACGAAACAATAATTACATCTTTTCTTCCCTCCAGCAAAGCAGCCGTTGCTTTCAGACGGAGCCTGTCAATTTCCTCGTTAATTGAAAGGTCTTTTGCAATGTAGGTATCCGTTGACGGAATATATGCCTCGGGTTGATAATAATCGTAATATGAGATAAAATATTCAACTCTGTTGCCGGGGAAGAAATTTTTAAACTCACCGTATAACTGAGCGGCAAGGGTTTTGTTATGCGACATAACGAGAACAGGTTTGTTCACGTTCGCTATTACATTGGAAATTGAAAAAGTTTTTCCCGAGCCGGTAATTCCGAGGAACACCTGAAATTTTTCACCCCGCAATATTCCTTCGGTTAATTTCTTTATCGCCCCAGGCTGGTCGCCTTTAGGTTTATAATTTGAATTTAACTTGAACTTCATTTACTTCAGGTCGTTTAACAGCATATCCGCTTCAATGTTCGCAGGCTCTAACAGTAATACTGTTTCAAGGTCCTGCTTTGCTTTTTCATAATTTCCGAGTTTTATATAAGTTTTTGCTCTCATCAGGTATGATTCTAAAAGTGTTCTATTATACTGCAAGAATCCGTTTATAAATTCGAGGCAGGCGGTATAAGCGCCTGCGTTAAATAAGTTCTGACTTATCAGATTGAAAAACTTTTTTTTGTCGGATATATCCGGATATGCTTTTAAAAATGAGGATGCGGATTCTGAATAAAGTGCGTTTTTGAAAAGTAATTCGCCTGTAAAAAGATATACTGTGTAACCGTGCAGTTTTTTATTGTGATTGTCCTGCAGTTGTTTTGATTTTGTAATCAGATATTCACCCCACAGCAAACCCGAAATTTTTTCCGGACCACTGTTCTGAAGCGATAAATTAGAAACGTCACCTATTATCTCTCTCGGTATCTTTGTTCCCATCGTATCAATTCTGTCTTCAAAATCAGGTGTAAATCTGAAGATTTGACGCACTTTATACTGTTCGTCATAATAAGCCGTTATATATGACCTGAAAAAATAATAAGGTCCGTAAACCATAGAATTTTTTATTCCGGATTTGCCGAATGCTTTCTCTATTGTAAATGCCATTTGTGTTCCCATAGTATAAAAAAGTCCGAGCCCCTGAATCCCGTTATAAATAAGCGTATCAATGATTTTTTTGTCAGCGCCGGTTTTTATTTCGTTGCACGTTCTTCTGAAATGCATAAAATCTTTTTCCAGCAGCGATAGCGGCCGGTTTTCGAATGTCGTTGGTGCAATATAATTTATAAGTCCGCCGAGGTAAACGGCATTTATTATTTTCGCATATAGTGAATCGTTTCCGTCAAAAATATAAGGCAGTATATCAACGTAAGTCCTGTTTTTTGCTTTTTCAACCAGCATACGCGCTATGTTGGAAAAAATCAGTCTGTGGTCATTACCCGAGGTTTCGATATTGTAATTTATGTATCCTGTGTGATAATATTCACTTTTTGTTTCAAATGCAAATGAAAAATTTACTTTAGTGTTAAGGTCTAATGTTGTCGGTAAATACTGAAAAAGTCTGTGTTTTACTTCAAATTTTATGTGGTCTTCTTTTTGTTTGATTTGACGAATTGCCGTCCGGAAATGTTCCCTGTAAACAAATACTCCTCCTAAATTTCCGAATGAGGAAGGAAATAAAAGTTTGTATATGTTATACAGCGGAGTGTTTTTACTTGCATATCTGAAACACTCGTTGATTTTATCTCTTTTCATCATCAGTTTGTCTGTATATCCCTTCGTTTTTTCTTCAAGCAAACTGTAGTAATCTCCTGTATCGTATTCCAGCAGATTAAGTATTACCTCTGCATTTGTGTAATCATACTGCAAATCAAATTTAACGTCTATTGTATCCGTTAAAGCGGATAATTGTTCTTTCTTCACAAAGTTTTTGCCCGAAAAAACAGGATTTTTTCTTAAGGCAAATAATTGAGCAGCACTGAAAATGATTCCGTTCAGTGTATTTGGTTCATAAAAATTCTTTAAAACTGTATCTATGTGAATTCTGTTGTTATTGGGAAAAACCGAAGAATCAATCAAGGCGACCTGTGAAATATCTTTTGCTTCGTACAAATAATCAAGCAATGAAAGATTTTTAAACATTATCCGTGCATCAATCAAATCAATATTCTCCGACATAGTTGTTATCAGGGATTTTGCCTCCTCTGATATGTCGTGACCTCCGTAGATGAACTCAACCCATTCCCAATCCTTATCAAAAGTGAATTTGTAATCCGTCTGCGCTGCTGATTCCCCGTTTATTATAAACAGCAAGGAAACCGTTAAAAGTATAAATAATTTTAATTTATTGGTTTCCTCTTTCATTCTGAATTTTTTTCCGGTTTTGTTAAACCAATTATTCAATTTTTGTTACCAGATTTATTTCTTTTAATACATTATCAATTCTTATTAACTCGTCATAATCTCCCGATTTAACCGTAGCTCTTCCTTTCGTATGTGCAATAATTGCAATTTGCTCACAATGTAATATATCAAATCCTGTTGCTTTCATCAATTGATTTACAACGTCGCCCCAGAAATGATTTGAATTGAATAATATCAGTTTTCTGGTAATCGGGGTGTCAGTATCAGTCGTTTCCGCTGTTTTTTCTTTAATATCCATTTATATCCGCATTTATTTTCTTGAGAATTGACAGATTAATTCGCAAATTCTGTCCTGTCTTTTTCTATACGGACTTGCGTCACCCTTAAAATTATTCATTGCAATGTAAAATATCAATAGTTCATTATCTCTCGATATTGCATAACCCGCAAGAGTACTTACGTTATTAAGCGTTCCTGTTTTGGCATAAACATTATTCTTTGCCTCGGTATCTTTCATTCTGTTTTTTAAAGTTCCGTCCACACCCGCTATAGACAGTGAATATAAAAACTTATCAAACACATTTACCTGGTCATAAAGAAATTTAAGCAACTGAACATACAATGATGAAGTAACTAAATTATATCTTGTAAGTCCCGAACCCTCGAGAATTTCAAATGATTTCCTGTCAATACCTATACTTGTTAAAAAATCACTTACTACCTCAGCTCCCTTTTCAAGGGTTCCCGGAGGTGATTTTAATTCTGCACCGAGAAGTTTAAAAACCGTTATAGCAGACTGGTTATCACTTGGTTTGTTCATATCGGCAATAATGTTTTCAAGCGGTCTCAGATTTTTAACAAGTTCTTTTGCGGCAGAGGGAGTCGTTCCCGAAATTATAATACCGTCAAATGCAATATTTCTCAATAGTAATTCTTCGGCAAGCAGGTTTGCAGCTTCAAATGCAGGGTCTTTTGAACCGTTGTTTTTATTCAGACTAAGTGCTGTTACGTAAGGCCAGTATTTAGGATCAGTATCGGATTTATAAACTCCCGACAAACTTCCGTATTCATTATCAAAATAAGACTCATCGTATATCAAATTTCCTTTTACTGATGTTATCCCGAGTTTCATAAAATTGTCAGCCATGCGGCGGAGGTCAGAAGTTGAAAAATCAGGGTCGCCGTATCCCTTCAGATATAAGTTCCCTTCAATAACACCGTCATCTATATTAATGTCATCAGTCAATATCGCGGTTTTGAAGAAATAGTCCTTTCCGAGTTTCATTAATGCTGCAGCGGATGTAATAAGTTTTGTAATTGATGCAGGAATCATTTTTGCATCGGCATTAAATGAATATAAAACATCATATTTGTCGGCGCTGACAACCGTTACTGATACATCGCATTTCAGACCACCGATTGTACTGTCAATCTGTTCCTTTAAAGATTGCTTATCTAACTGGGCATGAGCCGCTGAAACAAGCAGCAGGAAAATCAACAATATCCTAATTGTTCTTCTTTTCATTGATAATTATATTTGCGTTTTTTAATAATTCTTTTGACCGGGTATAAGTTAACTTTTCAATTGACTTGTCATAACTGCACCACGCGTAGTCTTTTATTTCATCTCCGTCAACAATGATTTCTTTTGTTTTACTTCGTGCCAGAAAATAATATACGGTTTTTTCAGCACCGTATTTTTCCATATAATAATTATCTTCAAGTATAAGGTCACAGGAAATCAGTTCGGGATTTACGATACCTGTTTCTTCTTCAAGTTCTCGTTTAGCAGCATCAAAAAAATTTTCTTTTTTCTTTATATGTCCTTTCGGAAAAGCCCAATGACCTTCTCTGTGAAGCAGTAACAAAAACTCCCTGTCTTTTCCATTTTCAAAATAAATAATGAATCCCGCCGATGTCTCATTTTTTGTCAAGTTCCTGTACATTTGTTAATTTAATATTTAAAAATTATTAATAAAATACAAGAACTAAGCAATCCGCTTTTCTATTTATCTTAAAATGAAACCGGTTGTGCCGGTTTTCAAAACTATTCCCCGGTCAATAAATATTTTCCAGAAAAATTAATTTATTCCGAGTTTTCTCTCTCAAATCCCAGAAGATATTCCTTCCTGCCGATACCTCCGCCGTATCCGGCAAGTTTTCCGTCTTTAGCTATTACCCTGTGGCAGGGAATTATTACAGATATTTTATTTTTGTTATTTGCATTTCCGACAGCTCTGTATGCATTCGGGTTACCTATTTTCTTAGCAATATCTTCGTAAGAAGCTGTCTTTCCATAAGGAATTTTTTCAAGTGCCTTCCATACTTTCAGCTGAAATTCCGTTCCCAAATATTTTTTCTTTAAATCAAATTTTTTCCGTTTACCTGAAAAATATTCGATCAACTGTTTTTCTGCCTGCTTCAATATCAAAGGCTTTTTCGAAGTACTTTTTTCTTTCCCATCCGAAAATTCGACGGATAATAATTCTTTTTCATTCGCCGTGAGAAATAAGTTACCAACAGGGGTTCTTAGAAATGATTTATACATTTTGATTAATTAAAAAAATCCTCATCCGATGAGCAAGTTCAGCGGATGAGGAATAATTTATAAAATTTTCATTTAAGATATACCATTTTCTTCATATCATACTTTACATTATTAACATACAATTGATAAAAATAAATTCCGCTTGGCAGATTCTCCGCATTAAATGTTACCTGATGTGTTCCGATTTGAAAATAATTATTTACAATTACCGCGACCTCTCTCCCGAGTAAATCAAATACAGATATTTTGGTATTTCCGGCTATTAGCATTTGCCATTTTACATTTGTCATTGAGTTAAAGGGGTTCGGATAATTCTGGCTTAAACTGAACGATTCGGGAACTTCCGTACCGGGTGTTTCGGGAACATTCGTCAATACTATATCACCGTAAACTCCGTTGTGCCTCGGATTAAACTGGAACATCGGAACGTAAAGTTTGCTTGGTTTATAAGGTGTACCAACATTCCATAAATAAATATAAACTGTATAGGGTGACGTTATTGAACCTGA